>JBCBIN010000400.1:0-3817 GCA_038524555.1 Cyanobacteria bacterium J06623_7
AGTTAACAGTCAACAGTTAACAGTCAATATGCGCGAAGCGAAGCGAGTCCTTTAGGGTAGCAGTATCCTTTAGGACAGTAAACATCCTAACTAGCGATAAACATTTATTCTTCTATTCCCCTTCAAGAACGTAATCACCAAACATTGATTGATGAGTAGTGCAACGGGTATTCAGATTAAACAAAAGAACAAAAGCAAGAGGCTGATTGAAGCTGGCATAATTATTGCTTTTATCGTCATCATGGCGGTAATTTTACCCAGCATCTTACCTGCTTTTAGGCTACGCTTGATTGGCAGATTTTTAGCTCTAGCAATCGTGGCTTTGGGTATCGATCTTATTTGGGGCTATACAGGCTTATTAAGTTTGGGACACGGCATTTTTTTTGCTCTGGGGGGCTATGCTCTGGCAATGCATCTCAAGCTACAAATTCCGGCGGGGCAAATTCCTGACTTTTTTACTTTATACGGTGTCCGCGAATTACCCTGGATTTGGCAACCTTTTTATTCTTTTCCCATAACGATTTTAGCCCTCATTATCGTTCCCGGAATTGTCGCCGGCTTAATTGGCTATTTAGTATTTCGCAACCGGATTAAGGGGGTTTACTTTTCAATCCTGACTCAAGCTGCTTTATTAGTTTTCTTTAACTTTTTTAATGGCCAACAAAAAATTATTAACGGAACCAACGGCTTAAAGACGGACAGTGCGCGCATCTTCGATTTAGTCGTTAGTTCTTCTGGCGTTCAACGAACTTTTTATATCATCACCGTAGTTTGTCTAGTGTTGATTTATCTGCTGTGTCGCTGGCTTACCAGCGGGCGTTTTGGTCGCATATTGATGGCAATTCGCGATGATGAAACTAGAGTTAGATTTTCTGGCTACGACCCGACCGGCTATAAAGTACTGGTATTTGCTATTTCTGGGGCGATCGCCGGAGTTGCCGGAGCTCTGTATACTGTGCAAACTGGCATTATTACCCCCAGCATTATGCAGGTAGCATTTTCAATTGAGATGGTAATTTGGGTCGCTGTTGGTGGTCGGGGAACCCTAATTGGTGCCATTATCGGCACGATGCTGGTGCGGCTAGCACAGACGTTCTTGAGCGAAAGCTTTCCGGAAATTTGGCTGTTTTTCCAGGGGGCGTTATTTTTAATCGTCGTCACGGTCTTGCCCGATGGCATTGTAGGCTGGTGGACGGGCTACGGTTGGGATAAATTGCGATCGCTGCTGGGTTTAAAAAAACCGATGACTACCTACCCGAGTTTGGCAGGTAACCTCGAAGTAGAAAGAGAGAGAAGAGACATAGAGGGTAGGGAATAGCTACTGATGGACAAAATATTAGAGATACAGGATTTAACCGTTAGCTTTGATGGTTTTAAAGCCCTCAATCATCTTAATTTCAGTATGGATGCGGGGGAACTGAGGGTAATTATTGGCCCTAACGGTGCGGGCAAAACAACTTTTTTAGATGTGATTACCGGCAAGGTTCAGCCAACCGAGGGACGAGTACTGTTCAAAGGCAAAAATCTGCGTAAAATTCCCGAGTTTAAAATTGCGCGGATGGGCATTGGACGCAAATTTCAAACCCCGAGGGTCTATCTCAATCTGACCGTGAGAGAAAATTTAGATCTGGTCTGTAATCGCCATAAAAATGTTTTTCCCACTTTATTTGGTAGAGCCAACAGCAGCGAGGATAGAACCGTGAGCGGGCTATTAGAAACGATTGGTTTAGATACCAAAGCTAACTTATTAGCTAACTTATTAGCCCATGGCGAAAAACAGCGGCTAGAAATTGGCATGTTAGTCGCCCAGTCTCCAGATTTACTGTTGGTAGACGAACCGGCGGCGGGTTTAACAGATGAAGAAACCGAAAATGTTGGGGCGCTGCTGCTCTCTCTGGCAGAGAGTCATTCAATTATTGCGATCGAACACGACATGGAATTTGTCCGTCAAATTGCCAACGATAAGGTAACGGTACTGCATCAGGGGGCACTGCTTTGCGAAGGCACTATGGACGAGGTACAAAACGACCCAAGGGTAATTGAAGTGTATCTGGGAGAAGCACCGGAATAAGTAATGAGTAATAAGTAATGAGTAGGAAATGATGCAAACAGCAAAAAGCGATCGCCAAGTAACCGACCTAATGTTGGGGATATCTAACCTCAATGTTTATTACGGCGAAAGTCACATTTTACGCAATGTCGATCTCAGTGTTCCAGCAGGCAAAATGGTGTGTTTGATTGGGCGTAATGGAGTCGGAAAAACAACCCTACTCAAAACTATTATGGGCTTATTGCCTGCCCGTACGGGAAAAATCTTGTTTGCCGATAAGTCGATCAATAAACTCACTCCAGATCGCCGGGCAAAGCTAGGAATTGGCTATGTTCCCCAGGGTCGAGAAATTATTCCTCGCGTTTCAGTTAGAGATAACCTACTGTTGGGTTTGGAAGCAAAACCTCAAGGCAGAAAGGGTAACGAATCCATCCCCACCGAAATATTTGAATTGTTCCCCGTACTCAAAACCATGCTGTCTCGCATGGGAGGAGACTTAAGTGGTGGACAGCAACAGCAGCTAGCGATCGCCCGAGCCTTGATGGGGAAACCGCGCTTGCTCGTCTTGGATGAGCCAACAGAAGGGATTCAGCCGTCAATCATCTTAGAAATAGAGGCGGCGGTTAAGCAGATTATTGCCGCCACGGGCATTTCCGTCTTATTAGTCGAGCAACATCTCCATTTTGTCCGTCAGGCAGATTTATATTACGCCATGCAAAAAGGCGGCATCGTCGCATCCGGCAACACTAGTGAATTAAGCCAAGAAGTAATTCAAAAGTTCTTGGCCGTTTAGTCATCATTTCGCTTTAGTCGGGAAATAAATCTACAGGAGGAGTTGTGGGAGGGGAAGAGACGGAGTTAGCTGCCATCCTAATCGAACAGTAGCTATTACAGGTAATGCTATTTTGTGCCTTCAAAGAGCCAAATAGAGTTGTATTACCGTTAAACATAATATTCTGAACGCTCAGAAACTGACCGATGGTGTCGAGAGCCGCATTGTAGTGAATAGTATTTTGGGAAACTACCCTAACTCGGTCATCCATATTGGTCGTCAAAGTCGCACCGTTAAAATTGATGTCCCCTTCGCTAGCCAGTAGACTGTTACCGCTAAATCGAACTCCCTGGTTCATATTGATATTTCCTGGGGCAAATATGGCTGAGTTATGGAACTGATTATCTCCTAGATTTATACCGCCACCGCTAACAATCAATACCGTATTATTTAAACTGCTCGTGCCGTTGAAATTAATCGTGCCGTTGACCGTAATAACATAATTATCTAAACTCACCCCATCAGGAATATTTAAACCTTGGGTGACGTTAACTACTCGTAGAGCGTCCACCGTACCCGGCTCGGGAAATAGCGCCGTCCAATCGCTCAGACTATTAATGGGATTATCGGCGGGATTAAAGGTTATGGTACTGCTGCCGATGTTGCGCTCGGATAGTTCTTGTGATTTCACCGCCTCATATCCAGGAATCTCAATACTTTGGGGTAATATCGTAAAGGGAGAATTGCCCGTCGATAGTCCACTGTAAGGACTGGTAGAAGTATTAATCGCTGGACTACTAGAACTAACCGCGATCGCATTGGGCGATAACAACTTTTTACTATTATCGTCGTAAAGAATATTGCCCTGACTATCCCGCTGCATCGATAAATAGGTATCGGTCAAATTATTTAGATTAAATCCATTAACGCCGGTGCTGACTTTGAAGGAGAAATTGATAATGTTGATGATGATGCGCTAGTATACGCCGCTAATG
>JBCBIN010000401.1:0-3791 GCA_038524555.1 Cyanobacteria bacterium J06623_7
ATCGCAGTTCTAATTGGGTTAAACTAAAAAACGATTAAGTAAAAAGCAAATTCACTCAAACTCTGCCCTAAAATAATGTTGCTGCTGACGTGGCGATTGGTCAAAAAGTAGAGTATATTCTGAAGCGGAGAGGTTACTAACCAAGTAGATTTGTTAATAATAAGTGAATTCAAGTACGGGTTTAACTTCTATTAATTTAATGATTTGCCAAGTAGACTTAAGAAAGAGTGTGACTTTTCGTAGATAGCGTGTTATGAGCAAAGTTCTAATCGTAGAAGATAGTCTGGCCCAGAGACAAATGATTTCCGATCTCCTAAAAGGCAGCGGCCTTAAAGTGACAGTTGCATGTGATGGAGTAGAAGCTTTAGAGCATCTAGAAACATTGCATCCTGACATAGTAGTAATGGATATCGTAATGCCCAGGATGAATGGCTATGAATTATGTCGTCGCCTAAAATCCGATCCCAAAACACAAAATGTTCCTGTAGTTATGTGTTCTTCTAAAGGTGAAGAATTTGATCGCTACTGGGGAATGAAGCAAGGTGCGGATGCCTATATAGCCAAGCCATTTCAACCAGTAGAGTTGATTGGGACAGTAAAGCAATTGCTGCGTGCTTGAATTATTTGTATCAGTTTTAAGCTCTTATAGTTAGCAGTCTGTGGATAGTATTTGTAGCGTATTTACAACAAAATTTTATGGTTACTAATCCAGAACTATATACCGAAAGCGGTCTCGACCTTTCTTTAGACATTAAGCCTTTAGAAAATCCAGAAGGAGAATTACATCTGCGTTTTTATCTTGCGTCGGGTGAAGCCTGTGCTTTTCCCGCCATGGGTATTGCCGAGGTAATGCAGCAAACTCCCGACCAGATTGCTCCTATTCCCAATGCTTCTCCGTTATTACTAGGGACGATTAATCTTAGGGGTAGGGTTATTTGGGTGGCCGATTTAGGTCAGCTTTTGGGCGATAGCGCAGCGCTAAAAACAGATCGACCAACAATTCCGGTGATTGCGATCGAAGACCAGGAGCAAATTATCGGTTTGGCAATTGATAGTATTGGTGACATGGACTGGCTGGACGTGGAACAGCTGTCAATTCAGCAGCCAACTTCTGACAGCATGGCTCCATTTGTTCAGGCTCAATGGCAACCTGATGATGATACCAATACCCTAGTTAATTTATTAGATCCAGTAAAGATATTACGGTCTTCTAGATGGGCAGTATAAAACATAAGGATAACTATTTCCTGTCTAAGTTAAAACCTATACTTACTAAGCAATATTAGAGAAAACACATTGGAGTTGCTTTTCTTTTTTATTTATACAAACTTAAGTTCATCGTCGAGTCGAAATTCTAGAGTAACAACTCGCTACTCGCAAGCAACAAAAATTTAGATTTAATTGGCAAGAAGCATCATGGCATCAGGAACTAATTATTCTCAGGAATACGGACAAGCAGAAAAAGCCTATCTGGAAAGTAATTTCGCTCGAGCAGTAGAAATAATCGATCATTTAGCCGATGAATTTCCCGACGATCCCAATGTTTTGTTGCTGCGAGGTCATATTTACTGTTATGGGTTTCAGAACTACGACATAGCTAAACAGCAATATGAAAAGGTAATCGACTTGAGCGAGCTAAGCGATTTACTTGATTTTGCTCGCAGTGGTTTGGAGCAAGTAGAGCAACTTCAGCAACAAGGAGAAGTAGAAGCAGAGTCTCTAAAATCAGATGAGTTTCTTGACGAGGAGCTCGATAGTGACTTCAGTGAATTTCCCGATGAGCAGTCTTTTGAAGAAGGTTTTGAGGGCGACAGTTTTGCCATCAGTCAGAGTTATGATGTCAATCTCGATGATGCGGCAAACTCTGCTTTTGACCATAGTTTTATCGCCAATCAAGAAGACGATCTCGATGACTCTGAAGTTGGGCTAGAAGCGGAAACTGAATTAGCACCAATGAATGATTTCGATTCTGAGGATTCTTTTGGTCAATTTGACACCTCAAAGTCCAACTTGCCGGATGAACCATCAGCACCGGCAGACTTTGCCGAACCTTTGAATTCCCCAGACAATAAGCTTGTTGGTGCCGAACAACCTAGCGTTCATACTAGCTCGACCTTTATGGTAGATGAAGAGGAACAGTCCCTGCCAGACTATACGGCGGAAGATTTTGCTCCCAGTCAGAGTAATTATAATAATGATTATGACGATAGCTCGGAACTAGAAATCGATACTGTCTTAACCGAGCCTTTTACCATGGGCAATGATGAGGATTACGGCGTGGACGATCTGCCCGAACAGGATGGGGTAGATTATCAGGATGAATTAGAGTTTGATGAAATTGACAGTAGTTTTTTCGATCTAGAAGAACTGGAACAGGGACTACCGGACACTGGACTGTTTAACGTTGTCGAAGACCCCAGCAGCAGTCTAGATCTTTCTAGCGAACTGGTTGCTGAATCGAATGAGAACGAAGAACCAGACGAAATAGCTATTAGTGAGGCTAGTCCTGGTGCCACAACATCTTTTGTTGTTTCTCGGGAAGAACCAGAAATAGAGGTTAAACAAGGCACTCTAGCTGGCTTTATTAACGCGCCGATTAAGAAAAAGCAATTTGTTACTGCGGGGGTAACTGGAGTAGTTTCGGCGATCGCTGTTTTAGCTATTGGTCTAATTGGTTCTAACCTAGCAGCAAGAAATTCTGACACTACCAGAGGTAATGGTATTCCTGGGACTCTTTTACTATCTCTCGTTGCCGGACTATCTAGTGCAGGCACCGCAGCGGCAATCGGTAACATTACCGCCAAGCACATTACCAAAACCAGCCTCGATTTACAAAGTCAGTTTGATGATGTGTATCAGGGCAACCTCAATGCGAAGGCTACCGTCTACTCTCAAGATGAATTTGGACAGCTAGCTTCTGGCTTCAACCGCATGACACGGGTTATTTTAACCACTACTCAGGAAGCTCAAAGGAGAGCCGAAGAAACCGAACAGGCAAAAGAAGATTTGCAGCGTCAGGTAATTCGTCTGCTCGATGATGTGGAAGGTGCGGCCAGAGGGGATTTAACTGTCCAGGCAACCGTCACCGCCGATGTTTTGGGCGCAGTTGCCGATGCCTTTAACTTAACCATTCAAAGTTTGCGGGAAATTGTCCGTCAGGTAAAAGAGGCTGCCGAACAGGTAAACCAGGGTTCTACCGATAGTGAACTATTTGCCCGTAACCAGTCGAGCGAGGCTTTACGGATGGCAGAAGAGTTGGCCGTCACACTCAATTCAGTACAGATGATGACTGAATCGATCGAGAGGGTAGCCGAAAACGCTCGTGAAGCGGAAGAAGTTGCCCGTTCTTCTTCGGTAACTGCTCTCAAAGGTGGTAAGGCGGTAGAAAGAACGGTATCGGGAATCTTCCAAATTAGAGAGACGGTATCGGAAACTGCCCGTAAGGTAAAACGACTGGCAGAAGCATCACAAGAAATCTCTAAAATTGTTCTGTTGATTTCCCAAATTGCCGAACGTACTAACCAACTAGCCCTCAATGCCTCAATTCAGGCAGCTAAGGCGGGAGAAGCCGGTCGTGGTTTTGCAGTGGTTGCGGATGAAGTCCGACAGTTGGCGGATAGATCGGGTAAATCCCTCAAAGAGATCGAGCAAATCGTACTGCAAATCCAAAGTGAGACAGGGTCGGTAATGACGGCGATGGAAGAAGGTATTCAGGAGGTAATTGACGTAACTGAAAGAGCGGAACAGGCAAAAACTGCTCTAGAAGATATTATTCAGGTATCCAATCGCAT
>JBCBIN010000402.1:0-3768 GCA_038524555.1 Cyanobacteria bacterium J06623_7
CTTGAGGCTTATAGCTTAAGGCTTATAGCTTAAAAACAAACTACTCTGATTTTTAATCCACACTAGACGTTTTAGATAAATAGGGAGTATGATTGCCCGATGGGCATTAAATTTCGATAATGCCATTCCAAGAAGTAAAGACTATTCCTGCCATCGTGTCTTGGAGAGTAAGCTGAATCTCAATTAAGGTATTGATCTCGTCCAAAACTTCGCTAAGGTCGGCAAAAGAGATTTCAAAACGAGCATGACAATTTTTGAGTCTCGACCGATAGTTGGGATATTCTTCCCCTAGCTTTTGGGCCGCTTCTCGCACTTCTGCTTGCTGGTGGAAGCGGATCGTAAATTGGGGACTATCGTGCCAAACACAGGTCAATCTGTCATTATCATCTGTTACAGTTAAACCCTGCTGTTCTAAGACCGTTTTTGCCCCCTGTAAATTAGCAAGATCGCTCGAACAATAAACCAGACAGACGTGATGTGACATAAAGCTCTCTTCCCCACAGAAAACCACAGCAATATTGTAGGTAAATTTAGGACAATGTCATAGTTTAATAACCCAGTTGCGATCGCCGAACAGAGCCAACTAAAACTTTTAGACTCGATTTCAATTGAGAGGAATATATCAAACAAGGTTAGTGCCAAGCATTCCCCTGTAGCAAGAGCCGAGAGCTAAAAGATAAACCAGAGCCAAGTCAGTAAATTAAATACATAATTCGTTTTTCTAATCGGCAACGCCTCATAGTAATATTGTTCAGTTCTGGTAAAATTTCTGGTCGTATTAGCCTCTATTCACGAACTAACATGACAGAAGCGACAATCAAATTCGATCGCGATCGCGCTAAGGAATATGACCCCGATATTCGTAAGGCTATTCCCGGTTACGAGGCTCTGCACCATATGGCGCGAGTTTGGCTCCAGAATAGTTTGGCTCCAGAAGCAAATTTACTCATTGTTGGTTCGGGGACGGGAATAGAGTTGATTAATTATTCCCAACAAAACCCTAGGTGGTTCCTCACGGGGGTAGATCCGGCGGTTGAGATGATGGCAGTTGCTAAATCTAAGCTCGATCAACAAGGTTTAAAAGAGCGAGTAAGTTTGCATACCGGTTATCTCGATAGCTTACCCGAAACAGAACCCATGGATGCCGCTACGCTGTTGCTGGTCATGCATTTTTTGCCCGATGATGGCTCAAAGCTACAGCTATTAAACAATGTTGCTCGACGTTTAAAGCCCGGATCCAAACTAGTCCTGGCGGATTTATATGGCGATCGCGCTGCTCCCTACTTCAGTCAGTTTATTCATACCTGGGAGAGATTCTATTTTAGCCAGCTAGACGATGTAGCCCGAGCTAAAATCGCCTCGAATTTTCACAGCATGATTAGTAATTCAATTTACTTCGTTACTGAGTCCAGAATTATCGAACTTCTAGAACAAGCTGGTTTTAAACAGGTGAGTAGATTTTATAATGCCTTGCTGTTTGGCGGTTGGCTGGCTGAATATACGGGTCGCTAACTCTTAAACTTTATTCCTCTCATTCACAAATATTCAAGAAGACATGACTGAATCAATTCGCATTTTGATGTGCGCTCCCGATCACTACGATGTAGACTACGTAATTAATCCCTGGATGGAAGGCAATATTCACAAGTCTTCTCAAGCAAAAGCCGTAGAACAGTGGTCAAAACTCAACCAGGTACTTAACGACATTGCTCAGGTAGATTTAGTCCAGGGACAAAAGGGCGTTCCTGATATGGTCTTTACCGCCAATGCGGGTTTAGTGCTGGGGGATAATGCAGTTCTCAGTCGTTTTTATCACCCCGAGCGTCAGGGAGAAGAACCTTATTTCAAAAAGTGGTTTGAAGACAACGGCTTTAATGTGTTTGAACTACCCCCAGACTTACCCTTTGAGGGGGCGGGAGATGCCCTGCTCGATCGCGAAGGACGCTGGCTCTGGGCGGGCTACGGTTTTCGTTCGGAACTAGATTCCCATCCCTATTTGGCGAAATGGCTCGATATTGAGGTGCTCTCCCTACGGTTAATTGATGATCGCTTCTACCACCTCGATACTTGTTTTTGTCCTCTAACTGAGGGGTATTTACTGTACTATCCCGGGGCGTTTGACTCTTATTCCAACCATATTATAGAAGGGCGAGTCCCGGCAGATAAACGGATTGCGATCGCCGAAGCCGATGCGATTAACTTTGCCTGTAACTCGGTTAACGTCGGGCGCACGGTAGTCATGAACAAAGCAAGTGATCGTCTCAAGCAAAATTTACAGGATATTGGTTTTCAGGTCATTGAAACACCCCTAACTGAATTTCTCAAAGCCGGAGGCGCGGCTAAATGCCTAACTCTAAGAATCAACGAACCAGTCTTACCGGATGTTCATGCCAGTACTCCTGTCGAAAGCCGGATTCTACATATGGAAGGGCATCTTCTGGATGCGGGAATCATGAATCGTTCCCTCGATTTAGTCGTCGATAACGGCGGTAGCTTTAAGGTGATGAACTTCAACCTGGGTATCGAACGGCAGAGTACTTCTAATGCGGAGGTGCGCGTATCTGCCCCCGACCATGAAGTGATGGAAAAAATCATCAGTCAACTAATCGAATTAGGCTCGATCTTACCTAATGATGATGTCGGCAATGCCGTAACCGAAACCTGCGAGATGGATGGCGTCGCACCAGATGACTTTTACGTCAGCAATATCTATCCTACCGAAGTGCGAGTGGGCGACCAATGGATTAGAGTGCAAAAGCAACGCATGGACGGAGCAATTGTCATCAAAGACCATACTGCCGAGTGCTGCATCTTGCGGGACTTAAATCGAGGCGATCGCGTTGTGGTTGGTGTCGAAGGAATTCGTACCGTTCGGAAAAAATCCAATCGCGAACTCAAAGCCAAAGAAGAATTTAGCTTCATGGGAGCCGGAGTATCGAGCGAACGTCGGGTAGAACTGGTAGTCGAACAAATTGCCTGGGAACTACGGCAAATTCGCGATCGCGGCGGCAAAGTGGTGGTCACCGCCGGGCCAGTAGTCATTCATACAGGAGGAGCTAAACACCTCTCCAGTTTGGTACGCAATGGTTACGTACAGGGCTTATTGGGAGGCAATGCGATCGCCGTTCACGATATCGAACAGTCTTTGATGGGCACTTCTTTAGGGGTAGATATGCAAAAAGGCACTCCCGTTCGGGGAGGACACCGCCACCATCTCAAAGTAATCAATACCGTCAGACGCTGTGGCAGCATTGCTCAAGCCGTAGAACAGGGAGTAATACCCCACGGCATTATGTATGAATGCGTCAAAAACAACGTACCCTTCGCCCTGGCGGGTTCGATCCGCGATGATGGCCCTTTACCCGATACCCAAATGGATCTGATTAAGGCACAAGAAGAATATGCCCGGCTGCTAGAAGGTACAGACATGATTTTGATGCTATCAACCATGCTGCACTCCATCGGCGTGGGTAATATGACTCCGGCGGGGGTAAAAATGGTCTGTGTCGATATTAATCCGGCGGTAGTTACCAAGTTAAGCGATCGCGGTTCTGTCGAATCAATCGGCGTGGTTACAGATGTAGGTTTGTTTTTAAGCCTCTTGGTCAATCAGCTAGACAAGTTAACTAGCCCCTATCAGACAGTTTAAAATTATGGAGGGTGTAGTTTTAATTACGCCCTTTAACTTTATACGCTTGGTGTGAATTAACTTCGTTCAAAATTCAATGGTTCTTAGCTCTAAGCTCTAAGCTCTAGGCTCTAAGCTTT
>JBCBIN010000403.1:0-3763 GCA_038524555.1 Cyanobacteria bacterium J06623_7
GTAGCATGTTATTGACGATCCAAATAATACATTATTGACGATCGCCGATAACTGGTAGATTAGGTCATGGCGGCAACAATATACGGTTAGAATTTGAAACGATGGCAAACATGCTTAAGCCCAATGCTCGACCAGCTTTACTCGTCTTAGCTGATGGTACGACCTATCGCGGTTGGTCTTTTGGGGCGGCGGGCACTACAGTAGGAGAAGTAGTTTTTAACACCGGCATGACGGGATACCAGGAAGTTTTAACCGATCCTAGTTATTCGGGTCAGATTATTACTTTTACTTATCCCGAATTGGGCAATACCGGAGTTAATCCCGATGATGAGGAATCGACTACGGTGCGAGCTAAAGCAGTGATTGCCCGCAACGTTACCTATCGTCCGAGCAACTGGCGGGCGACTCAATCTTTACCCGAGTATCTTCAAGAACGTAAAATTCCCGGTATCTATGGCATTGACACGCGATCGCTTACGAGAAAGTTGCGTGAATATGGGGCGATTAATGGTGGCGTTTCGACAGAAATCCTCGACCCCGAACGACTGTTAAACCTGGTGCGCCAGGCTCCAGATATGACGGGACTGAATCTGGTTAAAGATGTAACTACAGATCAGGCATATGAATGGTCTGAGGAGACAGCCGCAGAATGGGAGTTTTCTGCCGGCACTCAGACAGGAAACCCTCCTCTGACGGTAGTAGCGCTGGATTTTGGCGTCAAGCGCAATATTTTACGACGTTTGGCGAGCTATGGCTGCAAGGTAATTGTCGTTCCGGCTAACACTCCTAGTGCAGAGATTCTGGCTCATAATCCCGACGGTATTTTTCTGTCGAATGGCCCAGGAGATCCCGCCGCCGTTACCGAAGGAATTGCTGTTACTAAAGAACTATTAGCAGCAGAGAAACCGACCTTTGGCATCTGTATGGGTCATCAAATTTTGGGCTTATCCTTGGGGGCAGAAACCTTTAAGCTTAAGTTTGGACATCGGGGCTTAAACCAACCTGCGGGGCTACAAAAACAGATCGAAATTACCAGCCAGAATCATGGATTTGCGATCTCCGAGCAGTCTTTGGGGGCAGATGTGGAAATAACTCATCTAAATCTTAATGACAAAACAGTTGCGGGTTTGCGTCATAAAACATTGCCTTTTTTCTCAGTGCAGTATCACCCCGAAGCCAGTCCTGGCCCCCATGATGCAGATTATCTGTTTGAGGATTTTGTCAAACTAATGCGGGAGAGCAAAGCAGCATAGGCTCGATTGTCGTTTCACACAACCTCAACTAGCCGGTTAACTGTCCTAAAGGATTTCCAAAGGATTTCCTAAAAGGTACACACCTTTAGATAAGCTCGCTTCGCTCCCGTCACCTCTTCGCATGTTAACTGTTGACTGTCCTAAAGGATACCGCGATGCGCAGCGAGTCCTTTAGGGCTTCGCATATTAACTGTTAACTGATTTAGCGTATCTGGCGATCGCCTGAAGGGGAAAATACTGCTGATAAAGATGGTATTTAAGATAGAAATGGCCGGGAAACCCCGTACCGGTAAACTGCGATTCGTGCCATGTACCATCAGCGCGTTGAGTGGAGAGCAGGTATTCGATGCCGCGATCGAGTGCCACTCGTCCCTCAAAGTTAGTTCCTGCCACTGCGGCGATAATGCCTAACAGCGCCCAAGCGGTCTGGGAAGCGGTACTAATGCCAGTCCCCTTGAGACTTTTATCTTCATAGCTGGCACAGGTTTCTCCCCAGCCACCATCGGCATTTTGACAGCGAACCAACCAGGCAGCACCGCGATCTATTTGAGTCTGACAACGTTGCGGGGCAATTAGGCTCAATGCCGCCACTACACCGCTCGTACCGTAAATATAGTTAACGCCCCAGCGTCCAAACCAACTGCCATCAGTTTCTTGTTCGTCAATCAAGTAGGCGATCGCCTCTTGCACCCGTCGGTCGTCCATAGTCAGGTTACATTCTCCTAGCATCTCTAGCACCCTGGCAGTAACATCGGCAGTGTTGGGGTCGATCATAGCTTTGAGATCGCCATAGGGAATAGCATTAATCCAATCCTGGTCATTATCTAGGTCAAATGCCGCCCAGCCTCCCGGTTGACACTGCATCGATGCCATCCAGTTAAGACAGCGAGCGATCGCCTGTTGTTTTTGAGCTTCATCGGTTAGCTGCAAGCGGGATAGTCCCATGACCACTACCGCCGAGTCATCGAGGTCAGGATAAAAGCGATTGTCGTATTCAAAAGCCCAGCCGCCAGGGGTTACACCCCTATTTTTAACTGCCCAATCACCGTAGTCTAAAATTTGCTTATCTAGTAACCAATCACCTGCGTTAACTAGAGCAGGATGGTCTGGAGCAATTCCCGACTCGGCTAAAGCCCGTACACACCAAGCAGTGTCCCATACAGGAGAAACACAGGGCTGCACTGTATAGCTGTCTACTGTTTCAATAGCAAAGTTATCTACCGCAGTCAGACCACGCTGGACAACGGGGTCTTTAACGTTGTAGTCGAGGGTACGCAGTGCCAAAAGGGAATTAAGCATAGCGGGAATAATACCACCCCAATCTCCCGTAGCCTCTTGTCGTTCTAAAACCCACTTTTCAGCGGCGGCGATACCTTCTTGTCGCCAAGGCATGAGGTTGAGGTTTTCTGCTAGCTTAAAAGCACCATCGAGAGCAACAAAAATATCCGTCCAGTCATTATTACGAGTTAGTTCGTAGTTAACGTTAGCTATACCCTCGCTGTATAGTTCGTCGAGGGAGATCGGTGTATCGAGAGTAAATATGGGCTTGCGATCGAAGACTATGAGTAGAGGGACGGTACTGCCCCTAGCCCAGCTAGACATTTCGTAGATCGTAAAGGGAAAATCTTCCGGTAAAAGCATAATCCCCGGGGGAATTGAGGGTAGTCCCTGCCAGTCATAGCAGCCAATTAACGCCAGATGCATCTTAGTAAAGATGCGAGTTTTACTAATGCCGCCACGGTGCCGAATAAACTTTTGTGCCCGCACCATTGCGGGGTCTGCTGCCGCCACTCCCAAAAGGCGCAACGCCATATAGGCTTCCACCGTCGTCGAAAGTTCGCCGCCATCCCCGTAATATAGTTCCCAACCGCCATGACTACGCTGCTGCGATCGCAGATAGGTTTCGGCTTTAGCTAAAGGTCTGGCTTTATCAGTTCCCCAAATTTTGTGGAGTAAGACAACTTCGGCGGTAATGGTAACGTTAGATTCGAGTTCGGCACACCAATGACCATCTGGTTTCTGGAGTGATAGTAAATAGTCTTGGCTTTTGGCGATCGCCTGTTGAACCGTTGGAATTTCCGCTGCTGCCGTCACTTTTGATTTACTCCTATCTACTGGCGCTAGCTATCTAACGCTTTGGTTGTTTTAAACTATCCCGATAATAGTATGAATTTTTGCGGCAAGTATAAATGCCTGATTTTGCGGCAGTTCGTGTCATCGATAGCTGGCGATCGCACTCTGGGACTAAACCCTCTTTCTCGACTCCCAGCCAATTGACCATCAAGTTATTGAGCTGGCAATTTTGTAAGTTAAATAGATTTGACCATGAAAACATAAATTTATGACCTCAATAGGACTATAGGGCTAATTTACTGTTCGTTATTTACTATTTAGTTCTAGATAGCTTAAATTGGTCTGAGATAGAGATTGGCACTGGCTAAGAATATAAATTGATATTGCGTGCTCAGAAATTTGTGCAAACTAGATTAAAGGTCAAGGGGAAGAAGGTT
>JBCBIN010000404.1:0-3763 GCA_038524555.1 Cyanobacteria bacterium J06623_7
AGTATTGATGACTTTCGAGAAAGAGTAGATTTAGCTGTTAAACAAACGTCCTAACCTATACTTCGATTGCTATACCTAAAATTGTGACTTAGTGTTTCTTCCAATCCTCAATAGAGGAATCAGAGGGCTAAAACAATTTTTCGTCACCTACATTTTTAAGAGCGTCGCACTACTACTAGAAAAATTTAAGCTTAGGGCTTAAAGCCTATAGCTAGATCCCACAGCGAGCTAACTTTCTTCGATGGGCAGGTTAATAATTACGCCGCCCATAACTTCATCCATCTCGAATTTTTTATCGGGATAACGCTCTAGGTGTACAGGGTGGGTATTGTGACAGGTAACACAGGCTTCGGCAACTGCTTTATCGGGATAGAGTGCCGAGAAGTATTTTTGACCGCCAATCTCCTGATATTCCTTGTAGGGTTCGCCAGTTTTGTTGACTTCTTCCATCGCTTTTTTCTCAAACTCAGACTTAGGCGCGTGGCTATCGTTGATGTTCCAGGTAGAAATTAAGTTATAGGTGAAGCCAATGCCTTTTTCATCGGCAGTTTCTGCGGCCACTTCTGAACCCAAACGGAACATTTGAGCCGGGAGCGGAATACCGTCGGTGTTTTGCCAGCCTTCTGTCGCTTCGGCGGGAACTACGCCGTTTTCTTTTTCTTTACCCTCTAGGGTTTTGAGTCGATTGATGACGTGTTTGGTGTAAGCCGTTCTATCTGCCAATAAAACAGTGTGAACGTAGTCTACTACCACTTCGGGAGCTATGCCGGCAGAGGCTACTGGGCTACCTCCACCACCGCTACAGGCGATCGCGGTAAATGCCACCGTGATTCCTAGGACAATTAGACCCAGGGTTTTGGTTTTTATGCTCTGAATTAGGTTGTTCATTGTTAGGATGTATTTGGATATTATTGATTGAGTATTGTGGGATGAGCGGTGCGACCCTGGAGATTTAAAAATCCTTAGGAGTCCTGATTCAGAGGACAAACGCACCAAGATTTTAATTCCCCTTGCTCGATCTTTTCTTTTCAAGCTCGCGAACCAGTTGAAAAGTAGACATTTTTTGCTGAGGAGCACGAGCAAAGTTGGCTTCGACTAACTCTGGATCGAAGATACTGTTATAGGAATGTTCTACGCCGTGACAATTCATACAAACTTCCTTAACCATCCGATCTGCTGGCTTCAGAGTATAGGTATTGTTGTGGTTGACTAAAACGCTGTCTCCAGATTGGGTTCTGGGTAAATGACAGGTAGCACAAGTAACCGAGTTTTTGTCTGGGCGGGGTAACGTACCTATTTTCTGAAAAATTTGGGCGTGGGGGGAGTTTTTATAGTTCAGGGAGTGATTATCCGCATGGCAGGTTAAACAAGAATCTACCGAAGCCTGATAGGTATTTACTGTATGAACGTTGTGACAAGTGTTGCAGTTCATCTGCTTATCCGCCACTCCATCCTGCATGGGTAAATGAGCCATAGCCGGAGTCAAAGGCGACATACCCTCTAAGGTACGGATACCATGTTTACCCAATAAAAAAGTATCGACGCTGCCTTCGTGGCAACTCTGACAACTTTCCTCCGTTGGTTTGGCCACAAACTTTTGAGTTTCTTCGTTTTGATGACAGCTAGAACAGTTCACCTCCGCTAGGGCGTGGGCGCTAGTCTGCCACTGCTGCTCGATTTTTTGTAACTGTGCCTGACTGACACTATCTGCTAGGGCAACACTAGGAAATAGCCAAGCAACAAATACCAAGCAACTCACAACTATTGCCAGCAATCTACCCCGATCAAGGTTAAATGCCAAATGATAAATGTTCATATCTTGCCTCCCAGAAACTCTTGGCTTAAATCTGCCTTGGGAGCTAGATCTAACTTTGCTTCAATAACCCTATCTGGTAGTGCCGGTTTGGGGAGCATCATGGGTTGGTCAAGATTTTTTCGTAAGAAACCCGTAGAAATAGAGCGATGATCGTGAAAGTTATGACAACCAGCCGTCCAGCAGCCATCGGCTTCAAAATCGTTATGACTGACCAGCTCTCCTTCAATTACTCCTTGATGACAGGCCATACAAAGATCGGGAGGAAGATTTACCCCGCGACTAAACATATGCTCGTGTTCGCGATGACAGGCAGTGCAGGTTAATACGTCAATATTTTCCCGTAGCTCTGCCCAACGAGGATCGCGAAATTTTTTGGCTCCATGAATGTCTTCTGCCATCTCTGCTTCGTGACAGCGATTGCAAGTATCGTTACTCACGGTCTTAAAACCTTCATGACAAGATTTACAGGATGCTTCAAACAGCAAATGACCATTGGAAGTTTCTCCTGGCAAAAAGACGCTCTGGCTATCGAGGGCAAATGCCGAACCAAACCAAACTAGCAAAATAGCGATCGCGCCAATAATAGCGAACTTAGAACTCAATAAAGCGAATGGATTAAAACCACGCCGTACATTTCTTGCCATCTTTTTTTAAAATAGCAAGATTAAAATAGTCGTAATAACTGCCATAATGCCTCCTCCAGCAAAAGCAGCCATCGTCGCTTTACCAGAGTCATGAGTAAATGATTCCTGTACCCCCACCGAGGCGGTAACGCCATTACCATTAGCTATTGCAGAACCGTTCGCCATAGCGTAGTTGGGAGCAGCCGCGCTAGCGGTTTCTAAATCACTTGGTTCGGGTTTTAGAGCAATATCAGCCTGGGAATAATCGGCTCCATCAAGCATAATTTCGCTAATGGCACCGTAGGCATCTGTCCAAGCCTGTTTGGTCTCTGATGTCCACTGCTCTTTGAGGTACTGCCCAAAAGTTGTGAGCAAAGCACCACCAACCAAAGGATAATGTTCCGGTAAGGCACCGTACTTGACGTGACGCGCACCCAACCCTCGTAGGGCTTTATCTAGAGCATCAGGGTTGCGGAGATTTTCGACCACCATTACCAGAGAGTTGAGCAGCATCTTTTTTTGGGATGCCATATTTGTATGCTCGAATAAGGGTTTGGCTTCGGGATGGGCGGTAAATAAGTTTTCGTAAAAACTGTCCACAAATTCGTTGGCCTGGGGCTTAACCGCCTCAAAACTACTTTCTAGTAGTTCTACCTGTAAAGACATTTATTGACTATTCTCCTCTCTCAATGTTTATTACAAAGCTGTTAGATCGACAAGCTTCCTTGTCCACCTCTAGTACAACTTTGTTCTGCATATTTGTTTTGCATATTATTTTAGTTAAACTAACAAAAACTACAATTTTGTTTGTCTGGAAACTAAGACATTAATTCGCAACTAAATAGTAGAGTTTTATATCTCTAGATAGATGTATAGTCCAGCACCAAACCCATTATTGTTACCAAATATACGATTTATCGTAAAAATATTGCAAAGGCGAATGCAATCCATGCTTTTTTTGCATTTACTTCTATTAAATCGTCTTATTGACAACTGGGATTTAGGAAAAATAATTGACTTTAAGCTTGAAGAACTGAAGCTTTGATGTCAGGTTCGTTTTTTACTAGTTAAAAATTAATTTTTATAAAAATAAAGTATAAACCAT
Source organism: Cyanobacteria bacterium J06623_7 (assembly GCA_038524555.1). GTDB lineage: Bacteria > Cyanobacteriota > Cyanobacteriia > Cyanobacteriales > Xenococcaceae > Waterburya. Next base: position 3,545 of record JBCBIN010000404.1, read on the forward strand.
ATATTTTGTAGCGATTGCTACTGTTATTGATAATTGTTTTGTCTGTATTATTTAGCTGTGGCTTAATGATCTAGCAATATAGTTTATAAACAACTTTGTGTTGCCAATTTTCTCTCAATAAATACTAGTTAAAGACAAATAGTTGCTTTTTCATAGTCTCTAAAACTAAAGCTTATTCAAACTAATAAATACGTGTTGCTTACGTAACTTAAATGTGGT
>JBCBIN010000405.1:0-3761 GCA_038524555.1 Cyanobacteria bacterium J06623_7
ATTTCATTCTCTTCAATCGGCTCGCTCGTGTCAGACAATGAATTTTTATGGTCTTCTCTAGACATAAAGACTTAGTTGGCTCAAACCAAAAAATATTAGGAGTTTGAATATCCTAGCAGATAGTCTCTTCCAGCGCGGGTAGATCGGGAATACGCATAGAATCGGCGCTTCTTTGGATTAGACCTTTTTTCTCCAGCTTGGTTAGGACTCTAGTTACGGTTTCTCTAGCCAAACCGCTTAAGCTGCTAATTTCTCGATGGGGTAAATTAGGAATCTCCGTTCCCTTTTCGCCTTCAGTTCCCTGTCCTTCGACTAAAAACAAGATCGCATCGGCAACCCGGGAAATACTGCTCGCTTCTCTTAGCTGCAAACGACGGTTCACCTGACGCAAACGCTTCGCCATCAGCTGAACTAAATGAACTCCTGCCATCGGTTCGCTTTCAATCAGGCTGACAAAATCTTCAGCGGGAATTCGCCCAATTAGAGTTTTCGTTAGGGTAATGGCATCGGTGGAACGGGGCATCTTATCCATTGCTGCCATCTCACCAAAAATTTCACCCCGACCCAAAATATTCAGGGTCACTTCTTTGCCATCTAGGTTATAGGTACGAATTTTGACCCATCCTTCGAGAATAAAATATACTGAACCACCCCAATCATTTTCTAGTAACAACACTTGGTTTGGGGGATGTGAAATTGTGACAAAATGAGCCGCAATTTTGTGAATGCTGTCTTCGGGCAGATCCGACATAAACGGAACTAATTGGATTAGCTCGTCGTGCTTAATATTTGATTCTAGATAACGAGATTGGTCTTCCATGGAGAGATCGATCTATATACTTCGCTATAAACCTCTCCTTTTTATCATCAAAATCAATAAAGCACCTTTAGTGAATTTAGCTAGAAATAACACATTCTAATGGTAAATATACGTAATACAAAGTAAAAAAATGACGCATTGCTAAATTCCAGTGTCAAATATAACTGCTTATATTGATATATACACGCTTTTAAAGCTGGTAAAATTGGCACTTTTGTTAGTTAATCAGGTTATTTAACTATTAGTTTATTGACGACTACACAAAAAAACATACCTAATCTTTAAAATCAGTATTTATCTGGTGAAGATTTAGTAAAGAGGACCTCTATTTCTGGTAATTAAAAGCGAATAACTAATAACATTGCATAAAGAGCATTGTCAAACTGTATTGATAATTAGACGTATTTTATTAAATTTTTTTATGACTTCTCCCAGTAATCTTTATTCTAGAGACATGAGAGTTTTGTCTTATCGGCTGGAACGACCAGTCCATCCATCAGTCGCTAGCAAAAGCAAGCGTATGTTGGATCTAGTTGGGGCAATGGTGGGTTTAATTATTACGGGTTTTATGGCTGTGCCGATCGCGATCGCGATGTATTTTGACGATCCGGGTAGGCTATTTTACAGTCAGGTTCGTTGTGGCTTAGACGGCAAGCCTTTTCGGATTTGGAAGTTTCGCTCGATGATTGCTAACGCTGATCGGCAAAAACACTTAGTGGAAAATCAGGCTAAGGGGCATATATTCAAAAATGAGAACGACCCCCGTATTACTAAGGTGGGCTGTTTTTTACGTCGTACTAGCATAGATGAATTTCCGCAATTTTGGAATGTGCTTAAAGGGGATATGAGTTTGGTAGGAACCCGTCCCCCGACAGTGGAAGAGGTAGCTATGTATGAAGAACACCATCATCTACGCCTCAAGGTAAAGCCAGGCATTACGGGAGAGTGGCAGGTTAGAGGTCGTTCGGAAGTACTGGACTTTGAAGATATCGTGGGCATGGATCTCGACTACCAGCAGAAATGGTCTTTTGGCTATGACCTAATGCTAATTTTGCGGACTGTGGCGGTGGTATTGGCCAGAAAAGGAGCTTGTTGAGTCCCGAGTCGGCTACACACTATGATTGAACTGCCAGATTATCGCGACTCCCTGGCAACTATGTTATGAACCTACCAACTTGGATTACTCTATCTCGTCTTTTAGGCTTACCTTTTATTCTCTATTTACTTAACTTTCCCTCCGTCGGCAACCGTTGGCTGTGCGTGGGGATATTTGTGATCGCCGCCAGCACTGATTGGGTTGATGGTTATCTCGCCCGGAAGCTAAACCAGGTAACTGAATTAGGCAAGTTTCTCGATCCCCTGGTAGACAAGCTGTTGGTACTGGGTACTTTACTCGCATTAATTGAACTCAGGCTCGTCCCAGCTTGGGGAGTATTTATCATTTTAGCTCGGGAATTGGCGATCTCTGGCTGGCGTGTCAATCCTAAACTGACTGGAAATGCTAGTATTTCGGGGGCTAACATCTGGGGGAAACTAAAAACCGTCGTCCAAATTATTGCGATCGCCGTGCTAATTGCCCCGATCTCTCCACGATGGGATACTGCCAGCAGCATTTTATTTTGGCTAGCAGTAGTGTTTAGCGTTATTTCTGGGTTAATCTACGTTATTCCACCTAAGACAGAAACCGAAACCACAGAACCCTAGCCGCTGCGTACTCTAGACTTAACCTAGAATTTGGTCATCTAAAGAGAAATCAATTTCCGACTTATCCCGACCCGAAGCTAGATAATCATTCTGGAAAGAGTCTTTTAAACCAGAGATCAGATCGTATTTTGGCTGCCAGTTAAGGTCGCGTTGGGCACGTTCGATATCCGTAAAGAAATGTTGTTGCCGCACTGGAAAAGCTTTGCGCTTGCCAAAGTCATATTGTTGAGGGTCGTAGTGAACTAGCTCGACTTTTTCTCTCGATTTACCAGCAGCCGAGGCACATGCATAGGCTAAACCGTCAAAGGTTACATAGCGATCGCCTGATATATTATAGATCTCTCCAGCCGCCTTATCATTACCTAAAATACTCGCCATCGCTACGGCTAAGTCTTGAATATGACCAAATTGGGTAATAAATCTACCGTTGCCAGGAATCGGCAGGGGACGGTTACGCACCAGGCGATCGAAAAACCAGGCTTCTAAATCGTTGTAGTTTTGTGGGCCATAAATATAGCAGGGACGAACCGATGTCCAGGGAATACCTGACTCTGCTAAGTAGGCTTCGGTATGATGTTTTCCCTTATGGCGGCTATTGGGATCGACCGGGTCGCCTTCTCGGTGGGGCATTTGCGTGGTGGGAAGATATACCCCTGCCGAGCTTACATAGACAAAATGCTGAAGTTTACCGTTAAAAATTTCGACTAAAGGCTGAGTATCACTTAACTCACGACCGTTGTTGTCAAAAATAGCATCAAAGCTTTCATTTGCCAGCTTCTCTTTCAGCTGACTCGCATCTTTGCGATCTCCCTGAATTTGCTTCACGCCCTCTATTGGACTAGGATGGTTGCCGCGATTAAATAAAACTACTTCGTGTCCCTGTTCGACTAAAACTTTGGTTAGGTAAACGCCGATAAAGCGCGTTCCTCCCATCATCAAAATCCGCATAATCTACCTCTTATGGCACTAACTCTACATCCTATGATGCCAATGACCATTCTTTGGCAATGAAATATTTAAATATGCAAATTAATGAACATCTTTAATGGCAACCGCATCTAAATCTTGCTCAGGCGAAGTAATATGTATTGAAGTAAGCTAACTGTACCTAATAAAACTTATATCTTTCTGGAAATTCAGTACATGTAATCAAGATATTGATGATGAAATGAGCTGATAGATAACTAACTATTCGTATTAATTAGCCGATTATCTCTCCAGCTATAGGTTTTGTCGT
>JBCBIN010000406.1:0-3730 GCA_038524555.1 Cyanobacteria bacterium J06623_7
AAACACTATATTTTTATAAAAACTCACAACTAACTAAATTCTTTGGCTTTTATATAAATATAGTGTTTTAAAAGTAAATGCAATAAATATGCCTTCAAGCTGTGGAGCTTATGGATATACAGGCCGTGGTAATAAAAATAGAGGAAAAAGTTTGCCTGGGCGACAAAACTTAACTAGAAAAATATTTTAGGAGAATAGTACTTAGCAATAGTTCGGACGAAATTTGATGGTTAACAGAATAATAGACATTGAAGCCTTGCATGAATTTAAAAGAATTAACGGTAAACTAGGCTTTTCAACTGTCCTCACTGTCCTCACTGTCCTCACTGTCCTCACTGCCCTAATTGCCCTCACTGCCCTCACTGCACTCACTGTTGACATAGCTCAGCTTAAATAAACTCATGGAAAAAACAAGAATGCTGATAGGATGTCTTTCCTAGTTTCTCGACGCCAAAAACGGCAGTGGCGATCGCTAAACGAAAAGAACTAGATAAATTTAGTCAAACAAAATTGGAAAGGGTCAGATTCAATGATTTAATTTTAGGGACTACTCTGTTTTTTATCGCGATCGCTTATGCAGGCTCAGTGGCAAACGGCAAAAAATTACGAAGATATTATTTATCAAAAGTGGCAGGGCATTGCCAAAGTTACGATCAATCGTCCTCACAAACGTAATGCTTTTCGCCCTAAAACTGTCTTTGAAATGTACGATGCTTTTGTCGATGCTCGCGAAGACCGTAGTGTTGGCGTAGTTTTGTTGACTGGTGCGGGTCCCCATACAGATGGAAAGTATGCCTTTTGTGCTGGAGGGGATCAGAGTATCAGGGGAAAAGCGGGATACATCGACGATGACGGTACGCCTCGATTAAATGTCTTAGATCTACAGCGTTTGATTCGCTCAATGCCCAAGGTAACGATCGCCCTAGTGGCGGGATATGCGATCGGTGGTGGTCATGTACTTCATGTTTTGTGCGACTTAACTATTGCTGCCGATAATGCCGTATTTGGTCAAACTGGACCTAAAGTTGGTAGTTTTGATGGAGGATTCGGCTCCAGTTATTTAGCAAGAATTGTCGGACAGAAGAAAGCTAGAGAAATCTGGTATTTGTGTCGTCAATACAATGCCGAGCAAGCAGAAAAAATGGGCTTGGTCAACTGCGTTGTGCCCATGGCGGAATTGGAAGTAGAGGGAATTAAGTGGGCACGAGAAATATTGGCTAAAAGCCCGATCGCAATTAGATGTCTTAAGGCAGCTTTCAACGCCGACTGTGATGGACAGGCGGGAATCCAAGAACTCGCTGGCAATGCCACGATGCTCTATTACATGACGGAAGAAGGAGCAGAGGGTAAACAGGCTTTCTTAGAGAAGCGCGATCCCGATTTTCAACAATATCCTTGGCTGCCCTAAAAATGTGGTTTCCAGGACAAAAAAAACGCTTCCCCTGTTAGGAAAGCGCATCAGAGCAAAAAGTCTATAAATTTTTAAATTCTTTTAAATTTTTTATTGGTTCTCTCGACAGGTTAATCAAATGTGTAGCTTAAATTCCCGCCGAGTCCCTCTTCCATATCAGAAATTATTCTAATTTAGGTGATACCATCGCTGACAGATCGCTATTAGAATCAAGCTTAATTCGCTTGGTAGCAATTTCGGCAGCAGAATTCGACGGGATCGCCGTTTGCAACTGAAATATATTTTCTAATTTTGTCAGGGTTGTTTCAAAGGGAGAAGAAGCCAGGGAACAGGCTTGCCAATTACTCTGAACCAGTACGTCTAACTTTTGGCATGAACCACCTCTGCGACCTTCCGGCTGGTAAAAGCGACAGAAGCGACAGACAGAAGTTGAAATATCAATCTCATTCATTATGGTGTATTAGATTCGCTTTGATTCAATTCCGCATATCTTTATTCTGCGTTGTCTTCACAATCTAACTAATCCCATTCAAAGGTTTATCTGGCTTAGGTTATAACGATCCCCAGCCCCGATCTATACTTTATATTGTCTTTAGAATTGAGCAATGTTTGGCAAAGAACAAATATAAAATAAATAAAAAACAGTATCAAAAAGTACTTTTAATCTAGGTATTTTCTGTGAGATTAAGGATAAAAACCTATAGGGATCGTGAATAAGCACCCTGATATTTTTTAGAAAGTTTTTTTATTCTGGCTTAGTAAAATCTGGTACTCGATATTTTGACGACCATTCTTGAGCGACACAATGGTGGCAGAGATTCCATCTAGCTAACTCCGATCTCGCCGTTGCCGAATTGCATTTTGGACAGGTCGGAATGGTTAAAGATCGCTGTTCTACGGTTTTGAGCCAGCGTTGAACGGCTGCTTTGGCTTTGGCTTGAGGAGAAAGGGAATCTGCCTCATTTTGCTTATCTGGGGGCTGTTGTGGTGATATTTTGCTTGACACTGGTGTGACAGGAGATTTATGGCGATCGCTAATCGTAAAAATAGTTGGTCGTTCTGGTTGCTGATAAGTTTTTTGTTGCCAGGCAGCGGCAGAAAAGCGAATATCTTTCAGCTTAAAAGGAAGTTGCTGATTGAGTCGCTTGAGTAAGGTATAGCGTTGAAAAGATAGCTCCTGGGCTCTAGCTGCGCTAGAAGTGGCGACATAAAGCACCTGCCGGTTGATGTATTGAGGACGAGTTTGGGCTGCCATTTGCTTGCTGACGACTCGCTCCCAGCAGGTTAGCAGTTGACGATGTTGGCGAAATTTTTCCCAGCCGGGCTGGTTTTCTAGCTGAGTTAGGATTTGGTCGATTGAATTAAACTGCAAGGGAAGTAATCAGTAATCAGTAAACAGTAATCATTGAGAGACGATGCCCGACCACTGAACCTTCTTTTCTCCCGTGCGTCGATAGGAAAAAAAGCGATCGCTGGCTTGAAATGTACAGTAAGAAGCGATCGCTATTTGCGTATCATTAAGACCGAGCTGTTGAAGTTGGATCTGATTTATGCGCGGCACATCGAGGCGTACTTTTCCCGGTACTTTATCTTCAAGAATGGGAGAATTAGTCCATGTTTTAAGCTCTTGTAAGACCGTTTTAGGTGCTAGATCGGCATCGTTAACAACTGTACGGACAACTTCCAACGCTACATAATCATCGACCTGATACATTTTACCCGAGATAGCAGGGCCAATAGCGATTCGCAGATCTGCAAGCTGACTGCCCGCAGCAAGAAATCTAGCGATCGCCTGAGAGACTATTTTTTTTGCAGTTCCCCGCCAGCCCGCATGAACAGCACATACTTGTCCCGTTACCAGGTCGCCAATGAGGATTGGAGTGCAGTCGGCACTAGCAGCCCAAACTGACTGTTGAGAGCGATCGCTAAGTACCGCATCGGCATCGGCGAATTTGCGATCGGAGGTCGCCGACTCCAAAATCTGAGAAATTTCTGCGGGAGTCAGAACTACATTACCATGTACCTGTTTGACTCGGTGGGCGGTGGTGTTTGGTTGAAGAATTGAGGTGAGACTTTCTGGAGTTAGAGGATAAAATGCTTGAGTAAAAAAACCATGTTGCCAGTTTGATAAGAGACTACAGGTGAGGTAAGCGCCGCGATCGTCAGTTTGCCAATGCCAGTGCTGATTCATCTAACTTTATGTGGTTAAATTTTTTCCAATTAAATGCGTCTAGTGTGAATTAAAAAATCTTGAAACTCTTTAAATACGTTCTCCAAAGATAAAATTTTCTGGCTTGTCTGTCTAAGAAACTCAAATTT
>JBCBIN010000407.1:0-3705 GCA_038524555.1 Cyanobacteria bacterium J06623_7
GGAAAAAAGAAGATATTCCAGATTGTTGTCGTTTTCTATCATTCGTTTATTCAAGTGAAGCTACTTAACAAACAATACAAATAATTAGTGTTACTGGCGATCGCTATAGTTTAATTTGTGTTTATTTTTGGCAATTTTATTTAAATTTGTCATCATCACCACCGTTTCACAGAAAAATGAGAGGGTAAACTGTGATTAAATACCTAGAATGCCAGAAAGAAAAAGAATTGGTATTTTAACTAGCGGCGGTGACTGTGCGGGACTGAATGCCGTGATTCGGGCGGTAACCCGCTGTGCGGTTAATGTATATGGTTGGGAAGTATTAGGAATTTGCAAGGCAACCCATGGTTTGATGTCTCGTCCTCCCGAGGCAATGCCCCTAGACTTAAATCAGGTTGATCGCCTGTTAACTATGGGGGGGACAATTTTGGGTACGACTAATAAGGGAGACCCCTTTGCCTTTCCCATGGCTGATGGAGAATTACGCGATCGCTCTGAAGAAATTATTGAAGGGTATAGACAGCTAGACCTCGATGCCCTGATTGGCATTGGTGGTGACGGTAGTTTGGCAATTCTACGTAAGCTAGCCCGGCAGGGAGGAATTAACCTCGTTGGTATTCCCAAAACCATTGATAACGACGTGGGTATTACCGAGCGCTCCATTGGCTTTGATACTGCGGTAAATATTGCCACCGAAGCGATTGATCGCCTGCACTTTACTGCTGCCAGCCACAGCCGCGTAATGATTCTCGAAGTTATGGGTCGAGACGCGGGACATATCGCCCTCAATGCCGGTATTGCTGGAGGGGCAAATATGATTATGATTCCTGAAATCCCCTATCGCATTGATAATATCTGCGAACACATCAAAAAAAGACAGGCACGGGGACAAGATTACTCGATCGCCGTCGTTTCGGAAGCCGTCTGTACCGAAGCGGGAGATGTTTTAGAACAGGGTCATTTTGCCGACTGTCGCTTAGGAGGGATCGGACAATATCTTGCCGAACAAATTACGGCTAAAAGCGGAGCGGAAACCAGAGTTACGGTGCTAGGTCATACTCAACGGGGGGGTATCTCTTCGCCGTTAGATCGCATCCTGGCTTCTGCCTTTGGAGTGGCGGCGGTAAATTTAATTGCCGAAGCAAAATACGATCGCATGGTGGCATGGCAAGATCGTCAGGTAACGAGTATTCCGATTGTCGAAGCGATTAAAGACTATCGTGCTGTCGATCCTGAGGACACCCTGGTTAAAACCGCCAGAGGTTTGGGTATCTGTTTGGGGGATTGACTAGATTATTAATCTAGAAAGCTTAGGGCTTATAGCTTATAGTCTATAGCTACCCTAGCAGACTGGCATTAAGACTGACATCAAAACAGAGGCAAAAATACACCCGCACCGATAGCTAGGTTGTTATTCTCTCTCACCCTCAACTGATGCCAGGTAGAAGAACCGACGCGATTGGTTAAATACAGTTCTAGATAGGGATTGCTGTTATCTGGGGCTGGTGGTTGACCGAGCAAAGATAGGGGTTGCCAGCGTAGGGCAATCGTCCCGGGAAGGCGGTTAGCTAGTTCGCTGTCGATAAAGCTATTGCCTTCCCCCAAAAAGTTAGCACCAATTTCACCCACCAAGCTGACCTCGGAAGTGATGGATATCGCCCCTCCGAGATTAAACCCCCCTAGCTCTACTCCTTCCCGCTGAACGTAGGCCAGAATTGGCGTTAACCAAACTGCAGAATTGGGATTTATTTGGTAGTGTACCGGCAGCGCCGCCGTTAAAATCAATAATTTACCGTTGCGTCCGTCGTCGCCCCCAGGGGTAAAAATTGGTACACTCTTATCTAAATCGCGATCGTCAAAAGTATCGGCATTGTTATTGCGAAAATTAATAAAGGGTTCGTTGGTGAGACTAATCGTCCCGGCACCACTGAGAGTAAATGGTGACTGCCCCTGCTGATTGAGAAAGCGGATTTTGCCGCTTATTCCTTGTTCTGACTCGTCGGTATTGCCGGCGACATAATCGAGAAAAACTCCCCCCTCAAAGCCATCAAGCAAACCATAGCGTGCTGCGGTTAATAATCCTTGTCCACCGCCCTGTAAATGTAATGCCAGTTTACCGCTGGGCAAAGTACCGCCATCGAACCAGGCTACGCCGTCAGTAGTGAGAGATTCCCGGGGCTTAACGGCGGAAGTGAGATCGCCATATTGACGATTAGCCGCAATCAGATCGGGCATAAAGACAATATTAGCTCCCAAACCCAAAAAATCGCGATCGCCAGTTAAAGACAGGGGTGCAAAGCTGGCAAAAGTATTAGTGGCGTAAATATCTAAGGCAAGCTGGGGACTAGTCAGATAGCGCAAGCCCGCATTATAAACAATTGTCCGATCTGGTTCTCCCGAGGTGCGATTGATGCTGTTGTTGCCGGTGAGGGGTAAAAATACGTCGCTTACTAAAGCTAGCTGGGAACTAATTTGATAGGAAACGCCTCCCCCTAAGCCCAATACCGTACCAAAAGTACCGTCCTCATCGTTAGGTAAACGGCGGAAAAAAGCCGCCCCATCATCTTTGAAAAATGCCACCGTCGGTGTAAAGCTCAACTGCCAGCGATCGCCAATTTCAGTAGTCCAAGGAAACGCGAGAGAAACAAAAACATCTCGGTTATTAATTTCGGTTTCAGTATCGTCTTGGCTAAACATAAAGCCTCTCGTACCCCAAGAAGCTGCAATAACACCGCTTAAAGCGCGATCTCCCGCTGAATTTTGCCAAATACGCTGTTTGAGTTCTAGAGCCGCCTCATTATCCTCAGTGCGTTCGGAAGTAAAGTCTCCCTGCTTGATGGGGGAACTGCTATCCACGTGCTGAAACTGGAGGGAAAGCTGGAGTTCATCACTAATTCCCCAGGTAAACCCCGTACTAAAATTAACGGCACTGTCGTTATCATCGACACCCCCGGCAACTAAATTGGGAAAAAAGAAGCTACGGGTATCGAGATTAATAATTATCTCACCAGCCTGAAGTTGCTGGGCTGTCGGTTGAGAAAGTAATGGTTTAGCTAGGGGCGTTAGCTTGATTTCGGCTTGTTCTAGCTCCGATAGGCGATCGGTAATAGGCTCAGCGAGAGTCGGTCTGGGGCTCCAAATTAATAGAGCGATCGCACTAAACAGTCCCCATAGCAGTTGATTCATATGCTTTTGCTCGGTACTCCCTGATCACACCACAACTTTTCTCTCGATCCGGTGGCAAACTAGACCGAAGCTTGATTGTATCAACCATAAGTAAAGGGATTAGGGAGAAGATAATCAGCGCCTAATAGAAGCATCTAGAAACCCTTTATAAAACGTTTGAGCTTTCAGTTAGATGATGAAGTTGTAACTGTCAAAGAGTCAGAAGACTTATGGATTAGGCATGAGAAATGAGTTCAGGCTCAAGAGTTGGAAGCAGGGTTATTTCATTCTAAAAATGTTTAAAATGCGATCAAGACCGTATCTGCATTCTAGCTGTCCTCAAGAATACCGTTCTGCATATGCTTGAGCCATATTGTCCTAAAGGACATTGTGTCCTTTTCCCGTCAAGCGAGATCGAGATGGTATAACGCTTCGCATATTAAACCCTGATTCAAGGAAGAATATTAGAACTATAGCAATCGAAGTATAGGTTAGGACGTTTGTTTAACAGCTAAATCTACTCTTTCTCGAAAGTCATCA
>JBCBIN010000408.1:0-3701 GCA_038524555.1 Cyanobacteria bacterium J06623_7
TATGACTGGCTAGAAACTAAATTTGTTTTAAAGTAAAACTAAAAGATGGCAATTGAAATTTTGTTAGCGAGGGAACGGGTTCAAATAATAGTTGATGACCTAGAAGATAAATTTTCTCACCTTAAATTTGAACTACTTATTCTGCCAGTGGAGGCGATCGCCACGCAAGATAATTTAAACTCACCTCCATCTACTAATTCTCAGTTAGGTCGATATATCCAACCATAAATTTACACCCAACTAGCTGAGAGTCTCGAGCTTGATAGCACGGAAATTGCTCTAGTAATCCTCTCAACTATAATTGCGGCGATCGGTCTGATACGAGAAAGTCAGGTAGTAATTATTGGCGCGATGGTCATTGCACCTCTACTCAAACCCAACATGGCGCTGGCGATCGCCACTACCTTTGGTAATTTATCCCTGGCGACTAAAATCATTAAAGTTGGTCTGATTCAAATTTTACTAGTTTTATGCCTCGCAATTGTCTGCGGTATCTTGGTTACGGTCAATCTAGAGATGAGTGAGATTGCCATCAGAACTAAAGTGGATTTTGCCGACATCATCCTTGCTTTGGCTTGCGGAGGTTATTTCTCTAACCACAGGGGAACAAAAAGCCGTATAAAGGGTCATGGTTTCGGTTGCTTTACTACCTCCTGTCGTTGTTTTGGGCATGCTCATCGGTTCGCAATTATGGTTAGCTGCAGTAACAGCAGCAATTCTTGTCTCTACCAATATCGTCTGTTTAAATTTAGCGGCGATCGCCACTTTTTGGCTGAGAGATATTCGTCCACAAATCGACTGGTAAAAATTCCAGGCGGATAAAATAACCGGAATTGCCACTATTTTCTGGTTGAGTATTTTAGCTTTGCTGGCAGCAGTTATCTTTAATGTTTTAGCTACAAAATGTTAGTTGAGCGATCGTTTTGGCTAACAGCTAATTCTAATCAAGAGGATTAAAATTTGGTTTTAGAACTAAAATTCCCATGAGAATTCTCATCATCAATCCACCTCATCTCTCAATCGGTAGTCGTATTCCTCAAGAACAGCTACCTCCACTAGGGCTTTTGTGCGTTGGCGGCTCTTTAATAGATGCCGGACATGATGTGAGTCTGCTGGATGGAGAAATTGGCAACATGCCCCATGAAGAGATTGTTAGGCGCGTTGCTCTCTCTAATGCCGAAATTTTACTCATCGGTCATTCTGGTTCTACCTCGGCTCATCCCATCGCCATGGATTTAACTCGTCGTTTCCGAGCCGAAATGCCCCAGCTTAAGATTGTCTATGGAGGCGTATTTCCTACCTATCATTTCGACGATATCCTAACTCAAGAACCTCAGATTGACGTAGTTGTTAGGGGAGAAGGAGAAGCAACTTTACCTTTGCTGATTAGGGCTTGGGAACATAATCTAGACCTTGCCATGGTAAACGGTATTGCTTTTCGCAAACAAGGTCTGGTAGTACAAACACCTCCCGCACACATGATTCAGAATCTAGATGATTATCGGGTTGGTTGGGAATTAGTCGATCTTAAAAAATATAGTTATTACGGCGGTAAACAGGCGGTAGTAATGCAATTTTCCCGTGGATGTCCTCACCGTTGTAATTACTGTGGTCAGAGGGGATTTTGGGGGCGTTGGCGACATCGCGATCCGCAAAAGTTTGCCCAAGAAATTGCTTGGCTATATCGTACCCATGGAGTCGAATTGATTAATCTTGCTGATGAAAATCCTACGGTTAACAAAGCAGTTTGGCAGGAACTATGCGAGGCAATTATCGCCGAAAATATTAACATCACGATTATCGGCTCTACTCGTGCGGATGATATAGTGCGCGATGCCGATATTTTACACCTGTATCGTCAAGCTGGTGTAGAACGGTTTTTAATGGGGATGGAGAATACTGATGAAGCTACTCTTAAGAAAATTAAAAAAGGTGGTGCGACTCAAAAAGACCGCGAAGCAATTCGCCTATTGAGACAGCATGGCATTCTTTCTCTGGTTACTTGGGTAACAGATTTTGCCGAGATAACAGATCGAGATTTTGTTCGTTCTTTAAGGCAGTTACTGCTTTACGATCCAGACCAGATTATGACTTTGTATGTCACACCCCATCGTTGGACGAGCTACTATCGAATTGCCCAAGATCGACAGGTAATTCAACTCGACCAGAGACTTTGGGATTATAAGCATCAAGTCTTAAAAACAGCAAACATGCCCCCATGGAGAATTTTTCTGTGGGTTAAACTGATCGAAATAATACTACAGGCAAGACCGAAAGCACTCTGGCGGTCTTATCTTCAACCCGATCGAGCATGCCGTCACGGAATGAATTGGTTTACCAGTATGGGCAGACGAGTCTTATTACATGAATCGTGGCATTTCTGGTTTAAAGATCGCCGAGTTGCCAATGGCCCCACACTACAAGAATTTTGGGGTAAGCCTCAAGACGAGCAGGAAATTCCCTTGCAAATTTCCCCTGTGGCAAAGCAGTTCAACAATTGACAAAATCTGTACCGATTTTAACCTGGACAATTATTCCTCGGCTGTGCTTCTCAATCGACCTGTTTTATAAAGTGACCGCTCCTATAAACTACTTCTAGAGAACTAAAGTTCGATTTTTTCCAGGTTGCTACGGGGATTTTCTTGACGCAGAGTGCGGATTTTCTCGTAACATTTTTTGAGAGCAGAGCTAGGATTTTTGGGCGTAATTACCAAAATTCTGACCAGCTGATCGGTACGATTTCCTTGGGGAGAAGACCAACCCTTACCTCGTAGGCGCAACACCTGACCCGAGTTGATGCCCGGGGGAATTTTCATATTAACTCGACCATCGGGGGTGGGGAGATTGATTAACGTGCCCAAAACCGCTTCATCGGGAGAGATGGGAACTTCGCAGACTAAATTATCTCCTTCAAAATCAAAAAACGGGTGAGATGCCAGTTCTACGTTTAGATATAAATCGCTTCGAGGCGAGCCATAAGCAGAAGCACCTTTTCCGGGTAAGCGGATACGCGAATTTGCTTTAGCGCCGGCGGGAATACGGATCTCGATCGTTTCTAGACCCAGATTTAGCTGTTTGACCGTACCGTAGAAAGCCTCTTTATAGGTTAAGTGTACTGTCGTCTCTTTGACCGATGTACTGCTAGTTCTTGGATTAGCTTTGCTGCTGCTAGTCCGAGGATTTGTCCCGGTAGAGCTCGAAGTCGTATGAGAAGATTGATTGGGAGTAGAAAAACGACCGAGAAGCTCATTAATAAACTCATCAAAATTGCCGTATTGACTAAAGTCGGTAGTGTTGAAATCAACTTTAGCGTTGTTGCTGCTATTACCGGCGGAAGTTCCCGGGCTAGAGTATCCTGGGGTAGATGCTCCCTGCTGCCAGTATTGTCCAAAACGATCATATTTAGCCCGTTTATCAGCATCAGACAAAACGTCATAAGCTTCGCTGATTTCTTTAAATTTTGTTTCGGCGGCTTTGTTTCCCTGGTTGCGATCGGGATGATATTTTAAGGCTAGTTGGCGAAATTTTTGTTTAATTTCCTTAGCATCTGCCGTTTTTTTTACGCCCAAAATTGCGTAGTAATCTTTAAATTCTGTCGAGGACATGGGAATTTCCTAAAAGAGATAGCTGGTTTTAATACGAGCGAATGATATGTAGGAACAATAGAATAATACTTTTGACAATAATCTTCTCTAAAGTTT
>JBCBIN010000409.1:0-3678 GCA_038524555.1 Cyanobacteria bacterium J06623_7
TCTCATTTTTGGTAGCGAGGTATTTTTACTACCTTATGAATGTGGTTGTTGACAAATATTGCTTATAAATCAGGTCTTATGGCTGATTTTTTTCGGAGATTGCCCGGCGATAAACAGTTTCAATCTGTGGCGCGATCACCGACCAAGTATAGTTGTGTCGAACATATGCCAAACAGGTGGCGGCATCTGGTAGCTGGCGTTGTCCCCCCAGAGCTTCGATAATGCCAGAGGCGAGGTCTTGTGGTTGGGAACTGGCAAGCACTAAATCCGAGTTAAACGGGCGCAAAATTTCCGGTATTCCGCCCACAGGTGTTCCCAAGACGGGTGTCCCCGCAGCGAGAGATTCAATCACAATTAGCCCAAATCCTTCTAGAGCCACGGTCGGGACGAGGGAGAAATTGGCGGCACGATAACAAAGAGGCAAGTCGTCATCGGCAATATATCCTAACAGCTTAATATTTTCTTCTAGACCTAGCTGGCTAATTTGAGCCTGAAGCGTCTCGGCTAACTCTCCTTTGCCGCCAATATATAGCAGAGCATCGGGATACTGTTGACAAACATCTTGCATTGCCACCACCAAGTTTTCTAGCCCCATACGCTTGGCCAGACGGCGAATACAAAACATTATTGGTCGCTCTGTCTCCCAGCCTAATTTTTGTCTGGCTAAGTTAGGTGATTCTGAGACATTAAAGCGTTCTAAATCTACCGCCCCCGGAATAACCGTAATCCGCTCCAGGGGTACTCGATATTCTTGATGGAGCAGTTGGCGAAAGGTTTGGGACAGCACAATAAACTGTTGCGATCGCCCGTAAGTTTTCGCTTCAAACCATTTTTTGACTTTAACCCCCAGACTTTTATTCGCCTCCACGTCGCTTTCTAATGCCCAGGGACCGTGAAAATGGGTTACTAGGGGTCGATTGCCCAAGAGATTGAGTAGGGGAAAGGTATAGAGGGCAAAGTGAGACACAACAAGGTCGTAGTCCGATTCAGATATGACCTGCTTAAATTCTTGGCGCACCGCAGTTAAACGATTAATTAAGCCAGAGTCGGCGGGGGCAAATGCCGTAACCTGCCCTTGAGTATCTTGTGCTGCTCTTTCTGAGCCTGCTACTAGTCCTTTAACGTCAATTCCGGCTAGGGGCAGCTGTTGTACGCAATCATAAAAATAGCGATCAAGTCCCCCTCCCCGTTCGGGAAACCATTCTAAGCCAATTTGTAATGTTTTCACGTTGCAGTCGTTCTAATTAATTTCCGTACCATACAAGTTACTAGCTCGTAGGTAATAGGTAAGAGGTAAAAGGTAGTAGGTAAGATACTTAAACCAGATGGTTTTCATTGAGAATGACCATAATTGGTAATTAATTAAGCATCAAAACTATAGTTAAAATTAGCAATATCTCGCTCCCAAAGTTCTGCCACCCGCTGTTTAGAATCTTCAGTAAAGTAGCTTTTATAGGTATCGCGTTTGGTGCTGTTTAAATGAGGTAAAGATATATCTAAACCCAACTTATCTTTGATAGCAGCAAAATCATCCTGAATCGTTTCAAATCTGCCAACAAAATCTACTAGGCGATCGCCATTAAGATCGAAAACATAGTTAGATTGGTATAGTCCTGAGGCATTAGGAATAACGGGAAAAAACTGCTTAAGGTGAGCGAAAAGATAATTAATATCGTCTTGGGTAAAGCTCTTCTTGCTGTTGAGGGCTTTAATACGACGATGATGCTTGATATATCTCGCTGTAGCGACGGGGTGATGGATTAAGTCATTAACGCCAACTTGTCTGGGTTTAAAATGATACTTCCATTCCGATACTACCCAGTCCCAAGGATTGCGCACAAAAACAAACTTAAAGTAGCTATCCCAAATTTCCTGGGGCAGCCAAGCTTTTAATAAGAGCGGGGGAATATGTTTGTTGGGAAACAGCATGGAGCTAGATGACGCATTGCTAAACTGCCGGATGCCCTGGTTGAACTCTTCCCCTTCCTGGTATTTTTCTAAAGTTTTCTCCAGACTAGTAGAGCCTGTTTTGGGGTTGCAGAAAAGAATAAATTTATGCTCGTGGCTGATAATCATGGTCGGTCAAACATATTAATAAAATCTAATCAAATTGCAGTGGCGATCGCCAATAGATACATTTCTAGTTTTGTTCGGCAGCCCGGGCAAATACCTGATAAATAGATTGTGCCTGTTCTAGTAGCTGTATATTTTCGGCGTATTCAAATTCTTGCTGTTTATTAGCCTTACTGCTTTTACGCTCTCCTTGGGGCGGTTTCCACTGATTGGCTTGTTCCATATCGACGACATCGAACTGGGTGGCAAATTTTTGATTGACCTTGTGAATCACATGATCATAATTTTTGGTTGTTTGCTCAAAGGTACTAACAACGCAGTTAGCAATATAGGGTTCGAGCTTAGAATAAAAGCTGACATAGCCTTTTAATCCCTGGTTGACCGAAATATACTGCCAGCGGCTGGTGAGGGATAAAATTGCCTTTTCCGGCTGACGAATTACCAGCAGGATAGGAATGTTTTGTCGGGCAGCCTCGATAATCTGTGCCGGAGAGTGGAGATGGTGGGCAATACGGGTGGGCTGGCTTTGGCTCTTTTGGAACACGTAGGCAGCAAAGCTATTGGCAGAACCCTGAAAACCATCAATCACTAATTGAGTGTCCTTAGCAATGACTCGTTCGTCAGGATTTTGCCCCAATGTCTTAAACTTGCGACGATCCCAAAGCACGTAGGGTAAATATAAAAATTTTAGTCCTGGTTCTCGTGAAACGAGGGAGCGAAAAGAAAAAATATAGCGTTTAAGATCGCTTTTTAAACTGCTTTGAGGATTAGTATTAATGCTGGTCATGGTTGGCTAAATAAATGGCTGATTAATAAGTAATAAGTTGGAATATTTAAACTAGAGAAAACTTTAAAACTGTCAAAAAATCTGAGGGCTATTGCTAGACATCAGGCAGATTCGCTGGGGTTGAGACGTTCTTTTTGTCGGACTCGATGCTCATTTTGATAGTATTTACACGCCGCTAGTCCCACACCCAAAAATCCCCAGACCGGCATGGCATACTGTTCGCTGGCAATATCGCTGGTCATTATGCGCGCGATGGAAGCCACGACAATAGCTCTAGAGGCGATCGCAAATAAATCGAGGTTTTTAGCCTGATAGAATTTGGCAACTAGTAAAACAATGCCTGTGACATAGACAATGGTGGCAAACCAACCAAAAGAAACCATGATGGTGAGATAACCGTTATCTACAACCGAAAACAGTCCCGCGCGTTGACTAAAGGGTGAGGTAGCTTCGGGAGCCTGTCCGGGAGCCATTAGACCCCAACCCATGACCTCCGACAGAGCGTATTCTAGCCCCTGTTCTAGTTGACCCATCCGCGAGAGAAAACTACCGTCTGTTTCTAGATTGGTAAAAGTACTAAATCTAGAGCTAATAATTTCGGCAAAGGGGTCGACCGTTGCCAGAGGAATTAAGAGCAACAGCAGTAAGGAAAACGCGGTAATAATGCGAATTTGATGGCGCTCTTGGAGAGAGAATAAAAGTGCGACCATGCCGATAATCCAGGCATACCAAGCCGTTCTCACCCGGCTTAATCTTGTTGTTTATCAGCCGACATCGATGGCGTTTGATGGCTGGTCTGTTGGGCTATTTTGTCTTTC
>JBCBIN010000410.1:0-3663 GCA_038524555.1 Cyanobacteria bacterium J06623_7
CATAGCGAATACCTGCAGCTTCTACTGCATCGCGATCTAGGAAGTTGCGTCCATCAATAATCAAAGGATTGCTCATTAACTTCGCCATTTTCCCTAGGTCTAGCTTGAGAAATTCTTGCCAGTCGGTAACCAAAACTAGAGCATCGCAGCTATCGGCGAGCATTTCGGCATTTGTTTCGATAATGACGTTGGATAGACCATGACTCAAGCCAGATTGAGAAACAATGGGGTCATAAGCCTTAACTCGCGCACCTAAACGATTAAGCTGTTCAATCAAATCTAGAGCTGGAGCATCACGCATGTCATCTGTATCAGGTTTAAAAGTCAATCCTAATAAACCAACGGTTTTACCCTTAAGAATTTTTAGCTCATTTTGTAGTTTTTCCAGAGCTAATAAACGCTGGCGTTGATTGACATTAATTGCCGCTTTTAATAATTCTGACTCGTAATTATAGTCGTCAGCAGTATGCACTAGGGCAGAAACATCTTTGGGGAAACAAGATCCACCCCAGCCAATACCTGCACTGAGGAATTTACCCCCAATCCGCGAATCTAAGCCAATACCTTTAGCAACCTGAGTTACATCTGCACCAACGCGATCGCAAATATTAGCTACTTCGTTGATAAAGCTAATTTTTGTCGCTAGAAAAGAGTTAGCGGCATATTTTATCATTTCTGCCGAACTTAGATCCGTCAATACTACAGGCACTTTGGGCAGAGACTTATCTTCGGCGAATTCTCTCGTTACCAAAGGCTTGTATAGGTCTTGCATCATCGATAGAGCTTTGTCGCTATTGCCGCCTAAAACAATGCGATCGGGATTGAAAGTATCATAGACTGCCGAACCTTCACGCAAGAATTCGGGGTTACTAACCACATCAAAGCTGGGTTCTACATTACTGCCAGATTCTTTATTACCATCGAGAATAATCATTCTGACCCAGTCACCCGAACCAATCGGTACGGTAGATTTATTTACCACTACCTTATATTCATCTTTGAGATGAGTACCAATTCCGCGAGCAACGGCTTCTACATAGCGAGTATCGCTTTCTCCGGTGGGCAGGGGAGGAGTTCCCACTGCAATATAGAGAATTTCTCCGTGAGCAACTCCCTTAGATAAGTCGGAAGTGAAGGTCAAACGACCAGATTCCGACGAAGACTTCATCAGTTCGGACAAACCAGGCTCATATATCGGCGACTGTCCCGACTGCATGAGCTTAACTTTTTCTTCGTTGTTGTCTACACAAATTACATCATGTCCGATGTGGGACAAACAGACCCCTGTAACTAAGCCCACATACCCCGTACCAATTACGCAAACACGCATAGTAATTATCTAACCTCTTGTATTTTTATTGTCTTTAAATCAGATTCCTTTATCCCAATCTGAAAAAATAGATATTTCTCTAACCTATGATTTTGTCGCTGCTAAACGGGAGCGAAAATCTTCAATCGTCATTTTCAAACCTTCTTCTAGGTTAATGGTGGGTTCCCAACCCAGAAGATTCTTAGCCTTAGTAATATCAGGCTGTCGTTGTTTAGGATCGTCTTGAGGAAGAGGCTTAAAGGCTAGCTCGGCATCGGGGTTAATCATTTTTTGAATTGTCTCGGCTAGCTGAAGAATAGTATATTCTCCTGGATTGCCAATATTAATCGGGCCAATATGCTCGCCATTCATCAAGCGCATCATTCCTTCAACCAGATCGGCTACATAGCAAAAGCTACGAGTTTGAGAACCATCTCCATAAACGGTAAGAGGTGTACCTTGTAAAGCTTGAACAATAAAGTTGCTGACAACGCGACCATCATGTTCAAACATTCTCGGACCGTAGGTATTAAAAATACGCATGATCCGAATATCAACATTGTTCTGACGATGATAGTCGAAAGCTAGAGTTTCGGCGACTCTTTTACCTTCGTCATAGCAACTACGAATACCAATACAGTTTACGTTACCGCGATACTCTTCTGGTTGGGGATGTACATCTGGATCTCCATACACTTCTGAGGTAGATGCCAGCAAAAATCTGGCTTTAACGCGTTTGGCTAATCCCAACATATTCAGCGTACCCATCACGTTAGTTTTGATGGTTTTGACGGGGTTGTACTGATAGTGAACGGGTGATGCCGGACAGGCAAGATGATAGATCTGGTCTACTTCCAAGCGAATTGGTTCGGTGATATCGTGACGAATCAATTCAAAATAGGGGTTATCGATCCAATGTCTGATATTGCGCTTGTGACCGGTAAAAAAGTTGTCTAAACAGATTACATCATGACCCTGCTTCATCAAGCGATCGATGAGGTGGGAACCGATGAAACCAGCACCGCCAGTTACTAATATTCTCATTCTTTAGATTTAACTTTAATTATTTCAAGAACAATCTTAAACTAACCTTGTGTTATTTGCGATATTTCGCTAGGTAAATACTTTCACCTCGCATAAACTTTATAAATATTCTCCGTATTTTTCATGAGTTTTTTATAAAAGCTTATATTCAGTGGTTCTTTGACGGCTCGGACGATGAATATCGGCGATCGCCTGGCGCAATGTAGGAACGGTCATGTTAGTGCCTCCCTGTGCCCCTGCCATGGTAGTAATATGCTCCTCCATTAAAGTGCCGCCAATGTCGTTACAGCCGCTGTTAAGAGCCTGTTTAGCTCCGGATAGACCAATTTTGACCCAGCTCGGTTGATGATTGACAATCCAGTTCCCAAGAAATATTCGGGCTACGGCGGTTAAGTGAAGAACTTCGGACACATTTGGCTGGTCGCGACCGACTCGTTTGCGAATTGGCGCGGGAGCTTCTTGTCCCACAAAAGGTAAGATGATAAACTCAGTGATCTTGGCAGGATAGTTATTAGCCACTGCAGTTTGCTGGAGTGATCGCAGCTGTGCTAGATGTTCGATCTGCTGTTGGGGGGTTTCAATATGACCCGAAAGCATCGTGCTAGTAGTCGTTATGCCCAACCGATGAGCCAAACCGACAATTTCTAACCAGGTAGCGCTATTAATTTTTTCCGGACAAATGACTTTTCTAACGCGATCGTCGAGTATTTCTGCCGCAGTGCCGGGCATAGAGCCTAAACCCTCACGTTTGAGGGCTAACAGCACTTCTTCGTAGCTAATCTTATCTTCTCTAGCAATAAACTGAATTTCTTGGGGTGAAAAGGCATGGAGATGCAACTGGGGAAAGTTGGCTTTGAGCTGTCGTACTAAATCGAGATAGAAGGGTAAGGATGCGCCATTTAGTTTTGCCTGGGGATTTAAGCCCCCCTGCATACAGATTTCCGTTGCCCCCGCATCTATAGCTAGCTGGGCTTTAGCCATAATTTTCTCATTGTCAAGCCAAAAAGCCCCCTCCTCTCCTGCATCGCGACGAAAGGCACAAAAGCTACAGTGCTGCTCGCAAATATTCGTAAAATTGATATTGCGATTGACTACGTAGGTAACGATTTCGCCTACTTGTTTTTGACGTAAATAATTGGCAGTTCGGGCGATCGCCTGACGTATTTCAGAATCTTGCTGTTGAACTAACTTAATTCCCTGAGCCACTGAGATATCTTCTCCTGCTGTTGCGCGGTTAAGAATATCATCGACTTGAATACTTGGAGCTTTGTTGACCACTGTTGGTAAAAGTTTTTGATTTAAGGCTAAAA
>JBCBIN010000411.1:0-3661 GCA_038524555.1 Cyanobacteria bacterium J06623_7
CGTTTGAGTTCTTCCTCATTGAACAATCCCACTTCTAAGATAATCTTGACCAATTTACCATCCCTAAAAGCAGCTTTCACTTTACGCTTACAGTTATCGCGATTGAGCCAAATACGATGTTCGACTCTACCACCATTAGCTATTTTTATTTGTTGACCAGAAAACCCTAAAATACGCTGTACATCATAGAGAGAGAGGGTAACTTTTTCCCGGTTTTTTATGGGTTGTCTAGAATCAACATACTTTTGCTTAAGATGATCGAGATCTCTTTTCTCCAATCTACCAAAGGCAGCATTTGAATACTTATCTTGGCAAGCTACACCTGCTTGAGCCGCTCTGACATATCCACAGCTTAAAATAATTGAGATCGATAGGATTGATAATTTTTTCAATAGCATAGTAAATAACTCTAAAAATTACTTCTAAAGTGGCTTTGATGCTTTCAATAAACTGTAACTACTCACTTGCTTGAAGTGTGATAGTAATCCTTATCAGTCGATTGAGTAGAATAAAATTATCTAAATCATCTTTGCTGCTGATGTTTTCTGCCGAACAACAATCTCATCAATATACCTTGGAGGAATATCTTAACTGTACAGATATTACCGAAGAGCGTCTTTATGAATTAGAAAACGGCTACATCTTAACTATGCCCCCTGAATCCTGGCAAAATCTTCAAATTGTGATGTATTAGATTACGGAGATTGCCAAAATTATTCCCTATCGCCAGATAACTAACAAGGCAGAAATTATTATCAGCGGTAGTCGAGTTACAGCCAGAGTTCCCGATCTAATTGTTCTTACCCCAGAAGGCGCAACAGAACTAGCAGCATACAAGCGATCGACTATCGTTCTCGATATGCCACCGCCCTTACTAGTATTGGAAGTAGTGTCTCCCGGTAAAAGAAACAGAGACAGAGATTATCGATTCAAGCGATCAGAATACGCCGCTAGAGGAATTGCTCACTACTGGATTATTGACCCCCAAGAACAAGAGTTTATTTGTCTCGAATTAAAAGATGGCTTGTACGAAGAGTTAGTTAGCGATCGCTCTCCAACAGAAATGTCTCTAACCTCACCTTTTAGTCTCAATATCGATCTGACCAAAATATTTGTTGATTAGGATGTGTTGTCCAAAAGTAAAAGAGTAAATTTCTCGGTGCACAGTAGATATCCTGCTCCCTTTCACCTATATATCTACATTTCCGATCTACAAAGCATCAAGTTAAAATAAAACCTACAGTTTCCCTGCTATTAGGTATTTGTCAATGAATCCCGATCTATCTCAATTTGGCTCCCAGATGTCCCAATTAACTGGAGTTCGGGCGATTATGAAAGACATCATTGAAACCCTAAGAAATAGTGCGGGTCGAGAATTTATCAATCTGAGTGCCGGTAATCCGGTGATTTTGCCAGAGGTAGAGCAGCTATGGCGTGACTGTACCCAAGAATTACTCGATAGCGATGAATATGGCGAAGTTGTCTGTCGTTATGGTTCTTCTCAAGGTTATGCTCCCTTAATTGAAGCGGTGGTCAAAGATTTTAATGTCCGTTATGGTCTAGAGTTAAGCGATCGCCATATTTTAATTACCGGCGGTTCTCAAGCTCTCTATCTCTACGCAGCTAATGCTTTTGGTGGTTATAATTCAGCCGGCAAGCTCAAACAGGTAGTATTGCCCCTCAGTCCAGACTACACGGGATACGGTGGCGTTAGCCTCACCCCAGAGTCCCTCATCGCCTATAAGCCCACCCTAGAAATAGACGAACGGCGACATCGGTTTAAATATCGTCCTGACTTTAGTCAGCTCCAGATAAACGAGCAAACTGGCTGCGTGATTTTTTCCCGCCCTAGCAATCCTACGGGGAATGTAATTAGTGATGAAGAGGTCAAAAAAATAGCTAATTTGGCGGCAAATCATGACGTTCCCGTACTGGTAGATTCGGCTTATGCGCCCCCCTTCCCCGCCTTGAACTTTACTGCCATGACTCCTCAGTTTAGCGATAATATTATCCACTGCATGAGCCTTTCCAAAGCTGGTTTACCGGGGGAGAGAATCGGTATTGCTGTTGGCGATCCTCAGTTAATTCAGATTCTAGAATCGTTCCAAACCAACTCTTGTATTCATTCTTCTCGTTACGGTCAGGCGATCGCTGCTAGAGCAATTAATTCGGGCAAATTGGCTCATCTGGCTACCGAGGTAATTCGTCCTCATTATCAGCGCAAGATAGCTATTTTAGAAAATACTCTCGATCAAGAAATGCCTGACATTCCTTGGTATTTACATCAGGGAGAAGGGGCGATTTTTGGCTGGCTCTGGCTCCAAGATTTACCGATGACCGATTGGGAATTTTATCAAGAACTCAAGCAGGTAGGGGTTATTGCCGTTCCGGGGAGTACTTTCTTTCCCGGTTTAAAAGCAGATTGGGCGCACAAACAGCAGTGTTTGCGGATTAG
The DNA here is from genome assembly GCA_038524555.1 of Cyanobacteria bacterium J06623_7. Classification (GTDB taxonomy): domain Bacteria; phylum Cyanobacteriota; class Cyanobacteriia; order Cyanobacteriales; family Xenococcaceae; genus Waterburya. The sequence goes on from JBCBIN010000411.1 coordinate 2,456, forward strand.
TTTAACCGCTAGCGAGACAGAAATAGCCGAGGCAATGAAACGTCTGGCAAAAGTCGCTCGGAGTGTATATTCAGTCAAGATACGCGATGCACAGCAAGTTCTTTAGGAATCCTCTGAATTAATAACTCAAAGAGTATAGAAATTAGTCAAAACTACCGTCAATATCATTCAATACAGCAAGACCAAAATATAATGAACGATGAATCATCAAATCTCGATCGCTCAGAGTTGCGAGAGGTGGGCACAATTACCTCTCCCCAAGGATTGAAAGGAGAACTGCGCGTCTATTCCGAATCAGACTTTCCCGAACGCTTTACGAAAGCCGGAACTCGTTGGTTAGAGCATCCCGATACCAAGGCTATTATGACAGTACAGCTCAAAGGCGGTAGAACCATCAAGGGCAAAAACCTCTACGTGATTAAGTTAGACGGGATTGATAATCGTGATCGCGCTGAAGCCTACCGCGACTATAAACTGTTAGTGGCAAAAAGCGATCGCCCTAAACTCAGTAAAGATGAATATCATGTCGCCGATCTAGTCGGGACAGAAGTCTACCATCAAGAGACGGGGGAAAATATTGGGGTAGTGGTCGATCTCTATACCGCTGGCAATGATTTATTAGAAATTAAGCTACATAAACAACCCGAAACCCAACCACAGCCAACGCGCGATCTTTCTCAGGTTAGCCGCCGCAGCAAACGTAAAAAATATCGACCTAAAGCAAATAAACCGGTTACTGTCTTCGTCCCCTTTGTGAAAGAGATAGTTCCTATTGTCGATCTTAAGAATCAACGGCTAGAAATTTCACCTCCCGATGGCTTGATTAATATCCATGAAACAGACTAGTGAGAAACTGCCGTTTGCCCCCCACCGCACCAGCTAATTTTGCGTTATTAATACTTCCCTAAAACCACCAATAAATTAGTTTGAGAAAATGCTTGCCATTGGTCATGGCATTCGCTATCATAATAACTGCCGACAAAGCAATCCTCAGTAGCTCAGTGGCAGAGCGGTCGACTGTTAATCGATTGGTCGTAGGTTCAAATCCTACCTGGGGAGTTTATCAATTTGAATCTAGTAAAGGTAGTTTGCATCTTCGCTTGGTTAGTTAGGGCGAGGATTAACGCTGCATTAGCTTGACTATGATCGTCAATCAAATTTTCAGATCATCAATTTTCCACTCTTTGTTGAGTCGGACTAAAACAA
>JBCBIN010000412.1:0-3658 GCA_038524555.1 Cyanobacteria bacterium J06623_7
AATGGTGTCAGTGCAGATCTCACCTATGGCAAAGGAGATGTGTTTTGGCAGGGCAAGCGTACTCTAGAGATATGGGGCGAACAAGGAAAAATTATTTTTGAAGGACAGAAGGGAACTCTAATTCAGGGCGATCGCCAAATTGAAATTCCTGTTACTCCCCGCAAGGGCTTATTTGCCCAGGATACGGAGATGGTTTTGGATTATCTATACTACCAGCAGCCTCTTTATATTCAGCCTCAAGCCAGCCTTTATGCCCTCAAAGTAGCCAACGCGGCGCAACAAGCAGCTTTGAGTCAATCTATCGTTTATCTCGATTAGTAGCTGGCTCTAATTTTGAAAACCACATGAAAAAACCACGTGCAATGTCGAACTAACAGGAGTGAAAAAGTATCGGCGATCAGTACCACAATTCCCGCTTCATTCTCTAGAGCTGGCATGGTTGTAATCCCCTGACTCAGACCCTACCACAATATTAAGAAAATTGAATTCATCTTAAATCAATAGCTTCGATTTAGCTCAATTGAGCTTTTGATTAGCTAGTGTAATATTGGGTATGAATTAACCTTGTTGACTTTTTTGTCAACCAAAGAGAAAATAACGATAGCATCACTAAAAAATATTGTGCAACTTTTCTAGTTGATGACCCGCCCTCCTAATCAAAATTATTTCCGATATAGGCAATTGCGCCTTATCATCCCCCATCTTAAATATTAATTGAGGCATTCATGGCAACACGCACTAATACTTCCAATACGAGTACTAATAATTCCGATAAAGATAAAGCCCTAAACTTGGTCTTAAAACAGATCGAGCGCAACTTTGGTAAGGGGGCAATTATGCGCCTGGGTGATGCAGCTCAAATGAAAGTAGAGACAATACCAAGTGGTGCTCTAACTTTGGATGTGGCTTTAGGTGGTGGCTTGCCTAAAGGAAGAATCATTGAAATATATGGCCCAGAAAGTTCAGGGAAAACCACTCTGGCGCTTCACGCGATCGCCGAAATTCAAAAAATGGGTGGCGTAGCAGCTTTTGTCGATGCAGAACATGCTTTGGATCCGACTTATTCGGCGGCTTTAGGGGTTGATATCGAAAATCTGTTGGTAGCACAACCCGATAATGGCGAGTCGGGGTTAGAAATTGTCGATCAGTTAGTGCGATCGGCAGCAGTAGACTTAGTGGTAGTAGACTCGGTAGCCGCTTTAACTCCCCGCGCTGAGATTGAAGGGGAAATGGGCGATACCCAAGTTGGTTTACAGGCTCGCCTGATGAGTAAAGCTCTAAGAAAAATTGCGGGTAATATTGGTAAATCAGGCGCTACGGTTATTTTTCTCAACCAGCTAAGACAAAAAATTGGCATCAGCTATGGTAACCCAGAGGTAACCACGGGGGGGAATGCCCTCAAGTTTTACTGTTCGGTACGCCTAGATATCCGACGTATCCAAACCCTCAAGAAGGGTAATGAAGGAATGTATGGGATTCGCGCCAAGGTCAAGGTGGCTAAAAATAAGGTCGCTCCTCCTTTCCGTATTGCCGAATTTGATATTATTTTTGGCAAGGGAATCTCAACCATTGGTTGTTTATTAGATCTAGCAGAGGAATCAGATATCGTCGTCCGTAAGGGAGCCTGGTATAGCTACAAGGGAGATAATGTTGGTCAGGGGAGAGACAACACGATTAATTATCTGTTAGAAAATCCTGAAATAGCGGCAGAGATTGAAAAGAAAGTAAGAGATAGTCTCAAACCACAAGAACCTGCGACTGATGATGCAAGCGAGGTTGAAGCTGAAGCGGAAGAATAATTTGTTAACAGGCTAGTTCAGTAGCTCATTTTTTCTTTAGGGGCGATCGCGTTTAGAATTGGGCGATCGCTTTTTACTTTTTGCCCCAACGGAGGTTAGAGAGCCGATTCGCTTCTCTCGTTTAGGTTTTTCTGTTTACTGTTTTGCCTTATCGATCCGAAACAAAAACACCATTAAGCCAACTACGCCCAACTGGAGGGCAAAGTTAGGAAAGTCATTAGCTAGATCTTGCCCCGCGGCTAACTTTGCGAGAAAAACAAAGGCACCAATCAAACCCGATGCCCCAAATGCCAGATAAAAAAATTGGCGTAAGCCACGATAGGGCGCTTTCGATTCTGCTTTGAGACGAGCGTATTTTTCGGGCGAAAGATTATTTTTTTTCGCTCTAGCCAGTTCTTCGGGAGTCAAATCTACCATGGTTTAAATGAAAAATAAAAGATTAAAAATATGTTAAACAAGCTGTAATATTTATCTAATGTCCTCATCCTAACTAAAAAAAGGAGGCAAACCAAGATTGTGGTTACCTCCCCTTCTAAATCAATGCGTAATTTTCTCTCCTTCAGGCTGTCATAGTTTAGAACTAGCTAAATCTGTCAACCTCAGTCAAACTATTGAACTACAATTTTACCAACCATGCCGGCACCGCGGTGGGGTTCACAATAGTAGGAGTATTCGCCAGCTTCGTTGAAAGTACTTTCATAGCCATCTCCAGGGGAGAAAACAAGATTTTTGTGGGATTTATCGGCTGCGCTTTCAAACACAACGTTGTGAGGAGACATTTTGTTGTTTTCCCATTTAACCGTGTCGCCAGCCTTGATTGTTACAGTAGGCGGATCGAACTGGAGCATCCCGCTGTCGGTTCCCATCTTAACGGCAACAGTGTCCGCAGCAGCGGGGTTAACGCCGAAGAAAAAAGTGGATGCTACTAATACTAGTGCCGATAATAACAGGCTTATTCTTTTAGTCATTTTGTTGAACTCTTTGCGTTTGATATGATTTTCTTTAATGGACGATTTCCAATCCTGAAATTTTTGACTAAATTTAAAACCGTATCGCTTTATTTAACAATTTAGGGTTTAAATTAAGCTTAATTCTCATATAAATATATTACTACAGAAGTTTGACGACATGTAGAACTTCTACGACCTGTCTTTTGACACTCAGGGGTAGATAACCGAATACTGTGAGTCGATTGCTGTCTTTATTGATTGCGATCGCTTAATTTTGAGGAGAAATACATGTTTGTCAAATTTATCTCGGCTCTTTTTGTCTTATGTTCTACCGTAACCTTTGCCTTTGCCAACCCTGCTCTAGCGGGAGATGCAGCGAGTGGAGCGAAAATTTTTAGTGCTAACTGTGCTGCCTGCCATGCTGGTGGTAATAACGTGGTTAATGGAGCTAAAACTCTTAAGCAAGATGCTTTAGAAAAATACGAAATGAATTCCATTGATGCCATTACTTACCAGGTCAATAACGGTAAAAACGCCATGCCGGCATTTAAGGGTCGTTTGACCGATGCTCAAATTGACGATGTAGCTACCTACGTATTGTCTCAAGCTGAAAGTGGCTGGTAATTCTCAGTTCTACAATAAGCTGATTAAAACTCGGCATTAAAATCGAACTTTAATCAGCCATATCCTAATCCCCAGCCTGTATTTCGGGTTGGGGATATTTTTAAGCCATACGCTTTCTAGCTAGTCTAGTTCTATGAAACAATAAGAAACAGCAGAGTCTCTCTCATAGAATGCCAATATTGCAACATTATGGATAAGAAAAAAATTCTAGCAGTAATTACGGGGGCTATTTCCGTCATAATTGCCCTAGCTTACTTAGTTTTAGTTCAGCTAATCGATTTTCGG
>JBCBIN010000413.1:0-3625 GCA_038524555.1 Cyanobacteria bacterium J06623_7
TTAATTAATCAGCATCTAGACGATAAGTATCTTCTGGAGCGCGAAATATATATGAAATCATCTATTGACAATCACTATAAAGGTAACTCAGTCGTTACTTCAGGAATTGTCGCCATTTGTTTGGCGCTGGCAGGAATAACTACCTATACGTTGGTCAACAGTCGTAGTTCCTCGGTCGATCTAGAAGAACTAACCGTAACCGTAAAAAAACAAAATTTAAATTTAGAAATAGACGCTAGTGGCAGAGTTGAGCCGATTAAGAGCGTTAACGTGAGTCCTAAAGAGCCCGGTCGATTAGTCGAGCTTCTCGTAGAACAGGGTGATCTCGTCAAGGCAGGAGCAACCCTGGCGGTGATGGAAAATACAGAGTTAGCAATTCAAACCGCTCAATCCCAGGCAGAGTTAGAACAAACTCGCGCTAGCTATGGAGAAACTAAAGCAGAAATTAATGCCGATATCGCCCAGTCTCAAGCCAGATTAAACCAGCTAGAGGCTAAATTAAACCAGGTACAAAACCGCATTCCCCGAGACATCCAACAAACCAAAGCTCAAATAAACGCCGCCAAATCGCGATCGCAGCTAGAACAGCAGCGGGTAGAGCGTAATCGCTACTTGCTAGAACAGGGGGCAATTTCCCAGGATACTTTTGATGAGATTGCTGATAATGCCCAGAATGCTAAGTCTAGTATTAATGAGCTACGCCAGAGACTAGAGCAGTTAGAAAGTACCGGAAAAGCCGAAATTGAGCTGGTAAGAGCCGAAGTTGCCGAAGCCAGGGTTGCTCTAGAACAAAGACAGACAACGGCACCGGATGCGATCGCTGGTTTAGAAGCTTCTTTAGAGCAGTCAGAGATGGCTTTGAAACAGTCCAAAATTCGCTATGAAGACAGCCTGGTTAAGGCTCCATTCGATGGGATCGTCACTCAAAGATATGCCGTAGAGGGAGCATATGTAGCTCCTAGTACTTCCGGTTCTGGAACCGCCTCCGCTTCGGCCAACTCAATTCTGGCTCTAGCCCAGGGATTAGAAATTATTGCCAAAGTTCCCGAACTAGATATTGGTCAGCTACAGCCAGGGCAACAGGTAGAAATAATTGCCGATGCCTATCCCGAACGCCAGTTTATGGGAGAAATTAAGCGTATTGCCCCCGAAGCAATAATTGAAGAGAACGTTACTTCCTTTGAAGTCCGCGTCAAGCTATTAACGGGACAAGATATTTTGCGTTCCAAGATGAACGTCGATGTCACTTTTGTTGGTCGAGAATTGAGCGATAGCTTGGTCGTTCCGACGGTGGCTATTTTTACCGAAGAGGGAGAACAGGGAGTAATGATTCCCGATGAAGATGGTGAGCCGATATTTCAGCCTGTCAGGGTGGGTTTATATTTTGGTGATCGCACTCAAATTCTAGAGGGAGTAGAAGCCAATCAACCAGTATTTATCGATTTGCCAGAATAAAACCAGGAATAAATAATCGAGTAAAAAAAATGAGTGGCTATAATTAACCACCCATCTACTGCTTGAATCTATTTTGTTAAATTTTAGAATCTTACCTAATCGATTTAAGACTTAAATAAGACTTAAAGTTCCAAAGCCTATACGGAAACAACTGTTTTGTTGCCAGTAGACAATTCGCCTTTAGCATATTTAGCAGCGTAGTCATCCAAGGAAACCTGCTTGATTTTGCTAGCGTTACCAGCAGTACCAAAGGCTTCATAGCGACGAAGACATACTGTTTTCATGTATGCAATAGAAGGCTTGAGGAAATGACGGGGGTCAAAGTTGGAAGGATCTTTTTCAGCCGCTTCACGGATAGCTGCAGTGATAGCCAAACGGTTATCAGTATCGATGTTAACTTTGCGTACACCACTCTTGATGCCTTTTTGAATCTCTTCTACTGGTACACCATAAGTTTCAGGAATTTTACCACCATGAGCATTGATGATGTCGATCCACTCTTGAGGTACGGAAGAAGAACCGTGCATAACTAAGTGAACGTTGGGCAAGCGACGGTTGATTTCTTCAATTCTGCTAATTGCGAGGATTTCGCCAGTAGGCTTACGAGTGAATTTGTAGGCACCGTGGCTAGTACCGATCGCCACTGCCAGAGCATCTACCTGAGTGCGTTCGACGAATTCTACCGCTTCATCAGGATCGGTCAATAGCTGGTCTTTACTCAAAGTACCTTCAAAACCGTGTCCATCTTCTGCTTCACCCTGGCCAGTTTCTAAGGAACCCAAACATCCTAGTTCGCCCTCAACAGAGGCACCAACAGAGTGAGCTACTTTTACTACTTCTGCAGTAACGTTAACGTTGTATTCAAAACTAGCAGGAGTTTTAGCGTCGGCTTCTAAAGAACCGTCCATCATGACGCTAGTGAAACCGTTGCGGATTGCGGAATAACAAGTCGCAGGGCTGTTACCGTGGTCTTGGTGCATAGCGATGGGCAAGTGAGGATAGCTTTCTGCTGCTGCCATTACCAAGTGGCGGAGGAAATTTTCCCCAGCATATTTACGCGCACCACGGGAAGCCTGTAGGATAACTGGACTATCAGCTTCGTTCGCTGCTTCCATAATGGAGATAATTTGCTCCATGTTGTTAACGTTATAAGCAGGAATACCGTAGCCGTTTTCAGCAGCGTGTTCTAAAAGCAAACGCATTGGGACGAGCGCCATATATATTCTCCCTAATTTATATTCTTGTCAAATAGTAAGTTTTTAAGAAATTTAAACTTCTTACTTGTCAATCTTAAGATATTTTTCACAACTATAATAAAATAATTTACAGACAGTTCTCAAAAGATAGTCAGTAAATTGTATTTTTAGGCTTTAATTTAAATTGAAATCAGACCTGCCCTACGGTGTTTTATTACCCAAGAGCAAGAGTTTAAGACTATTAATACAAATAGAGTTATCACTTTGTACCCGAATAATCCCTTCGCGACGTAATTTACCCATCAGTCTAGTAACGGTTACTCTCGTCGAGCCGATCGCACTGCCAATTTGAGCATGGGTTAGAGTGTAGGGTAGACAGCAATCCTGTTCTTGTTCGACACCATATTCTTTAACCAGCAGGATTAAAAAGCTCGTCAGGCGATCAATGGTTTTTCTCTGTCCTAAGGCACTCAGCCATAGTAGCTTACGCTGGTGTTGATAGCGAAAGGATTCATACAGTTCTTGACGAAAGTTCGGCCACTTATCGAGATCTTGCCAGTAGAGCCAGGCTACTTGAGTTTCATCGACATGGGCATAGGCGTTAACGCTAAAATTTCCCTGAGAGACAATCTCAAATGGTTTTTGTACACCAACAAAGCCGAGAAATGATTCCTGGCTGAAGTCTGATTCTGATTCTTCGGCATCGACAATAGCCCTCTTCTCCTCCAGTAAATTTTGATTGTGGCTAACTAAGCGTATAGCTCCTTGATTGACCAGATAAATTAACTGTGGGCGAGTAGGTATTTGTTCGTCTTTGGCAAAAACGCGATCGCGATAGTGAGTTTGTGCCCATTCCATAATTTCTTGCCAGGTAAAGGTAGGGCTAAATTCCTCGGACGGGTTTTCGGCAAATTGCATAATAATCGGCAAGATAAAATATCAACGCATATTTGATTTTACATGGATAGTAATGT
>JBCBIN010000414.1:0-3611 GCA_038524555.1 Cyanobacteria bacterium J06623_7
CCATAAAAAAGTATTTATTCCTACAAAAATATGGTTGTTCTACAGCCAATTTTAATTGAATAGACTAAGTTTAAAATCAACTAGCTAAGTAAGTATACGGAATAATTTATAAGATCTAAAATGCAGAGTTTCACTCCTACTCTCTAATCTCTAATCCCTAGTTACTAATCTCAAAATGGATAAATTAGAGCTAAGGGTGGGGGAATTCTTCAGGACGACTTATTATGCATTCCCAATCCCCACCCAAAATATTTAATGTTTAATCAAGTGATAATTAGGCAATAATCATGGTGCTTCTAGCAGGAATAATTAGCTCCAGTTTTTTGTCCTCATTCGTGTTGTGCCAGGTCGGTCTACCCGCGCCATAAACGACTTTTTCTGGTTGGGTTTCGAGTTCGGTAACGGTAAAAGTAGCATTTGCCTGTTCTGTGCCGACGTTAACCGCCACAATTACTTCTTCTTCGTCTAGGACTCGTGCTAATACATAGAGATTTTGGTCGGCAAACAGGGTTTTATAGCTTCCCGTACGCAAGGCTGCATACTGATGGCGCAGAGAGATTAATTGTTTGTAGCCCTTAAGAATTTCGAAGTCCCATTGTTCGGATTCGGGGAAACCACGGCGACAGTCGGGGTCTTTGCCTCCCGGTAAGCCGACTTCATCGCCATAAAAAATGCTGGGTGCGCCGGGAAAAGTCATTAGAAGAGCACTAGCCATCATAAAGCTATTTTTATCTTCACCGACGGTAGTTATCATTCGCGGCGTATCATGGCTGTCTAACAGATTAAGCTGCGTCTGTTGAATTTCCCAATCGTAGAGTTTGAGTAAAGCATCAATTTTGGCTGCATATTCTACGCCGGATATAGGGGGATAGGGTCTTAATTCTCCCTGACAAAATTCGGGAATATATTTGTCGCCGCCAGTAAAGGCGATCGCCGCTTCGGTAAAGCGATAGTTCATCACTCCATCAAACTGCTTGCCATCGAGCCAATGACTGGCATCACCCCAGATTTCTCCCACAATATAGGCTTCTGGATTAACGGCTTTAACGCGATCGCGAAATTCAACCCAAAAGCCTGGGGTATCTACTTCGTTGGGGACATCTAAACGCCAGCCGTCGATGCCCTGATGCAGCCAGTATTCTGCCACCTGCATGATATATTCTTTGACCTGAGGATTATCGTGGTTAAATTCGGGCAAAGCGCGATCGCCAATCCAGCCGTCGTAGTTGGCGGGTTTGCTACCGTCGTAGGCGGAGACAGGCCAATCTCTAACCTTAAACCAGTCTAGCCAAGGGGAGTTAGGGCCATTTTCTAGAATGTCGTTAAAAAAGAAAAAGCCACGGCTAGCATGATTGAATACGCCATCTAATACCACTCTTATGTCTCGTTCGTGAGCGGCTTTAATTAGGGCGTCAAACGCCACGTTTCCCCCCAACATAGGGTCTACCTGATAGTAATCATGGGTATGGTAGCGGTGGTTAGAAGCTGACTGAAAAATTGGCGTAAAGTAGATGGCATTAGCCCCTAAATCCTGAATATAGTCTAGCCGGTCAATTACGCCCCAAAGATTGCCCCCTTTGTATCCTTGATAGGTTGGCGTTGCGTCCCAACCCTCGTATTTAGCTGCTTGCCATTGTCCTTTAGTAGTTGACTCACTACGGGCAAAGCGATCGGGAAATATTTGATAAAAAACGGCATTTTTGACCCAATCTGGTGTTTTAATCATAGCTATTTAACTGATACTTAATGTGGTGCAAACTCGTTAATTGGCAGGACACCAGAATATTTCGTTCTCTATCTTATTAAACAGCGATCGCTCGACCGTCATCAACTGTAAAAAGATGGATTTTGGACGTATTTAGCCCCAACCAAAGACGCTCGCCAACTCGGACGGGTTTATCTGGTGGCAAAGATACCGTTAAGCTAGTATCTGGTTGCGCCACTATCTGAGCCGAGATGTAGGTTTCATTTCCCAACGCCTCTACTAAATTTACCTCAATCTGGATGCTAGACTCTTTTTCTGTATCGAGAAATAAATGCTGGGGGCGAATACCTAAAGTTAATGCTTTAGCTCCTCTTTGTTTTAATGGTTCAGCCCAAGTATCAGTCAACGGGAGAGAGAAATAGGCATTAGTTAGCTTGAGTGAGGCGAGATCTAAATCTACCGCCAAAAAATTCATCGGCGGCGAACCGATAAATTCCGCCACAAAACGATTGGCAGGATGTTCGTATATCTCTAACGGTGGGGCAATTTGCTGAATTTGTCCGTTATTCATCACCGCAATGCGATCGCCCATCGTCATTGCTTCGGTTTGGTCGTGGGTTACATAAACCGTAGTGGTTTCAAGCTGTCGCTGTAGCTGCACAATCTGGGCGCGGGTTTGGGTACGTAACTTAGCATCAAGGTTGGATAGCGGCTCATCCATTAAAAAGACGGCGGGGTTACGGGCGATCGCTCTACCTAAGGCTACTCTTTGCTTTTGCCCTCCCGATAGCTCCTTGGGCAGACGGTATAGCAATGGTTTAATCTGTAATAAATCTGCCACATAGCGCACGCGATCGCGCACAGTTTTCTCTTTTGCTGACATGTAGCGTAGACTGCGGGGTAAATAGCGTGTCGTACCCACTAAAGCAGTTTCTGCTAAATTTCTGACTGCTTGGTGTTTTTCGCTACCGATTGACTGTTTATTGCTGACTGCTAACTGTTTACTGTCTCTTCTTAAACCAAAGGCCAGATTATCGTAGATATTTAAGTGAGGATAGAGGGCATAATTCTGAAATACCATGGCAATGTTTCTTGCTTTAGGCGGCAAATTATTCACGGTGCGATCGCCAATCTGAATATTACCTCCCGTCAATTCTTCTAATCCTGCTAGTAAACGTAATAGAGTACTCTTACCACAGCCAGAAGGCCCGACCAAAACTAAAAACTCGCCATCTTCGACAGTAAAGTTGATGTCCCGCAGCACGCTCACTTGCCGAGACTGACTTTTATCCAGATCGGAACTAGCATCTGGCTTCAGCTTCCCGCGATAGCTTTTGTAAACGTTCTCAACTACTACCTGTGCCACGCTTAAACCTAAATAAACTGTATATTATGAGCTTTTGACTAGTAATGGTAGCATCTGGATTCTAATTTCTCAGATCTTGCTCCCTAATCCCCTCAATTCTTGTCTAAAACAGCTAACCCAAGCTCCGGATCGGGCGTTCGTGCTTCTATAATTCCTCATATTTAGTTAATGTTCAATTTTGTAATGAGTGATGCGATTAAAGACAAATTAAACTCATCTTTTGGGATTGATAAATTAGAACACGCACTATTTTATAACTGGAAGTATGGGTTACGGTTTGAGTTAAGCATTGGTGGCAGTTATGTAGAAATGTTTACTAAAGCTTACGATCGCGCTAGGAAATTATTAGACCGTGCTTTTGAGCACTCAGACGAAATTCATGTCTTACTGAGATTTTACGGTGATATTCCCGATGAGAATAAACAACCCAAAGAAATGCGTCGTCTAAAAAGATGCGGCTTTAAATTACCAGGAAGTTATTTGGCAGAGAAATCTAGCTATATTTGTTTTGCGGGGGAAGAAGATGAATACGAAGAGCAT
>JBCBIN010000415.1:0-3609 GCA_038524555.1 Cyanobacteria bacterium J06623_7
GAGATTATGCCTAGGTTTTAAGGTAAGATTTGCCTGGAGCTTGGATTTAATTGCCGTGGTGATAATTAAGGCTAAACTCGGGTCTAAACATCAACCTATTTGGAAATTGGCTTGGCTAGCTTAGAGCTTTAATAGTCAGAAACTGTCTGAAGGAGATGTCTGGAACAGGTAAAAATCGATCCGATATCGACCAAAGAATCTATTGATAAAATTTTTTGGATGATTATTTTTGAATAATTTATTTATATATTGGCTTAATTGCCATGAAAAAAGCGTTCGCTCTGCACACATTTTTGGAATTTAACTAGCTTGGGAGATTTATAGTCTTATGTCTATTCGTTTGTATGTGGGTAACTTACCCAAAGAAGAAATTGAGCGCGATACTTTAGCGGCTGTATTTGCTGATGAAGGAGAGCAAGTTTCAACTAAGGTGATTAAGGATCGTAAAACCGGCAAATGTCGTGGTTTTGCTTTTGTTACTGTTCCTACTGATGAGTTGGCCGACCAGTTTATTGAGAAGTACAATGGTCAGTCATTCATGGATAGCCCAATCAAGATCGAGAAAGCCTTGCCTCGTTCTAAAGGAGATGAAGGGGATGGTTCGGGAGACAGCAGTAATGGAGCGCCCAAGAAAAGAGCCGGTAAAAAACCCAGTGCAAATAAAAAGTCAAGCGGCGGACAAAAGCAGCAGGGCAGTATCCAGCCCGATCCTCGTTGGGCAGACGAGCTAGCCAAGCTTAAAGAGATGTTGGCGGCGGCTAATAACTAGGTTCTACGATTAGTTTTTAAAGTCTAAGAGACCAAACTTTCAACCTGCGGTGACGTTGCCGAGCAGTACAGTTGCAGCTCGAACTCGCCGCAATTTTTGCATATCAATTCGTTAGACGGGACTGACGCTTTTTTGCGAGATTGGGACAAATATCTGAGAAAATAACTCCAGATTATAAAATCTCAACTATCAACCATAAGATAACAAGGAACTAAAATTAATGAGCGATCCCGTCACAACAATGAAGCAAGAAGTAGGTAGAGCGGCCGCAGCTATGGTCGAGTCAAACTCAATTGTCGGTTTGGGTTCTGGTTCTACTGCTGCCTATGCTATTGAGTATATTGGCGATCGCCTAGCAAAAGGAGAAATTAGCAATATTCAGGGCGTACCCACTTCATTTCAAGCGGAGGTATTAGCCAAAGAGTTTAAGATCCCTCTGGTGACTTTAGATGCAATCGACCGAATTGATATTGCGATCGACGGGGCGGATGAAGTAGATCCCCAGAAAAACCTAATTAAAGGTGGTGGTGCCGCTCATACCAGAGAAAAGGTAGTCGATGCCCTGGCCGATAAGTTTGTCGTTGTCGTCGATGAAGGAAAGCTAGTCGATAAGTTAGGTTCGACGTTTTTGCTGCCGGTAGAGGTGATTCCCATGGCAGTAGCACCGGTAATGCGCAGTTTAGCCAAGTTGGGCGGCAAGCCAGAACTACGCATGGGTGTCAAAAAAGCCGGACCCGTAGTTACCGACCAAGGAAATCTGGTTATTGACGTTAAGTTCGACCACATTACCAACCCGGCAGAGATGGAGCGAGCGATTAATAATCTTCCCGGCGTTTTAGAAAATGGCATATTTGTTGGAGTAGCCGATTTAATTCTGGTGGGCAAAATTGTGGATGGCAAACCCGAAATAAGCCAGTTTTAATGGTTTTAATTATTTAGCTTGAATATTGCTAGCTTTAATTATTTAGCTTGAATATTGCTAGCTTTAATTATTTATTTTTGCTCAGTGCTGTCAGCTACAAAATTTTTAATTGGCAGCACAGATTAAACTTTGCGGAGGCAAGCATTATGTTGAAAGTAATTACGGTGGTGGCGATCGCCTTATTGTTATTTGTAGCTTCCCCTAACGCGATTGCTACCCCAGAAGTAGATCTGGTCAATGGAGGGGCCGTATTTAAAGCCAACTGTGCTGGTTGCCATGTAAATGGAGGAAATATCGTGCGCCGGGGTAAAAACCTAAAGCTCAAGACTCTGCATAAGCGCAAGCTAGATACGGAAGAAGCGATCGCCACTCTAGTTACCAATGGCAAAGGCATTATGTCTGCCTATGGCGATAAACTAACTGCTGAAGAAATAGCTGATGTCAGTGCTTATGTACTTCAAAGAGCCGAGCAAAACTGGAAATAATACTCATCAGATACAATAAAACTACTTGAGTACGAAATTGTTTGGTATCACTGATTACTTAAAATATGGCACGAAAACGCTCTGAGGTAGACCGCTCCAAAATTGACTATGGTTCGGATTTAGAACAGAGAATACAATCACAATACGACAGAGAATCAAATAAAGCACAACCGCAATCGAACTATCAATCCTACAAACAGAAGCTCTTTGCTATACATGGGGGAGCTTGGCTAATTTTTAAATGGCTACGAAAACAAACCAAGCTGTTACCTTGGTTGATGCTCTTAATATTTATTTTTACTGGAGTTTATTTACCATTTTTATTCAGAGCAAAAGCAGCTAATCTCAATATTCCGCCGATCATATATTTGGGAATCCTCTTCATCTGCTGCGATGCAGCTAATTATTTCCTCACCATAACTCTATACAAAAAAGCTGACGCTTTCTATAAGGAACTAATCTCTTCAGATAATCCATCAGCTGCAATGTCTAGGGACTTATTGAAACCTCTTTACATAGCTGGGTTTGGGGTGCTTATCATTTTGTTGCTGATTTTGCTAGGAATACATGTATTTATATACTTGCCATTTCTTATTCATTTAGTCACTAGTACTCTGGGTATTCACAAATGGTTATCGGCAATAATTATTTTGCTTTGCCCAATAACCTACATAGATAAAACGCGCTCAAAGAGCAAGGTAACAGTTAATGGCATAAATATGCCTGGAGACAAAGTCTATGGTCTGAAGCAACTTAATCTGCCCCTATATGTCTATTTTTTTGAACAAGGAAATGTAGTGTATCAGCCTTGGTTATTGTGGTGGCTAAAAAACCATCGACAGGAAAATTCATATACACCCGAATATGAGCAATATGCACAGAAATATATAAATAGACATGCTCCCAAATACGTTGGGATTAATATTCTTGGGGGTCTACTACCAATCGCTGTCGCCTGCTGGCAATTTAATCGGGTTGAGGCAAATTCTATTCTCCTAGTGGCAATTATTACCACTATTTTTTGTTATTTCTCAGTCAAGATTAGTTCTCTTGGCAATATTTCTTTGAAAAAGCGCCAAATACAAATAATTGTTTTAGCGGTCTCTATTTTAGCGATTGGTATTAGCGATCGCCTTCATGCAGGTGCAATTGCTTATGCAGGAATTACATTAGGGACACTTATCGGCGCAGATATATTACATTTCAAACTTCCTGATCCAGAGCAGGCATATCGCTACTTAAATATCGGCGGAGCGGGAGTTAGGGACGGAATTGTCATATGTGGACTATACACAATGTTGACCGTCGAGTTTTTTTGGGAATTGCGGTTTTAGTTTCGATTGAGCAGCAGTAAGGGCCCGCCTAGGCCTTTCAGACCGTCGAAAAAGAATATTTATCGGTAATGAGGGATAAACGCTCGATTTATCCCTCAT
>JBCBIN010000416.1:0-3593 GCA_038524555.1 Cyanobacteria bacterium J06623_7
TGAATTTCGTCACTCCCTTTATCGACAAGATTGTCTACAAAGATACGATTAAAGAAAAGGTACTAGACGTTCCCGCCCAGTCTTGTATTACTCGAGATAATGTTAGCATCACCGTCGATGCCGTTGTCTACTGGCGCATCATGGATATGTACAAAGCCTTCTATAAGGTAGAGAACCTGCGGGATGCCATGGTCAATATGGTCTTGACGCAAATTCGCTCTGAAATGGGTCAGCTAGAACTAGATCAAACCTTTACCGCGCGGACAGAAATCAATGAAATTCTCCTGCGAGAACTGGATATTGCTACCGATCCTTGGGGTGTTAAAGTAACCCGGGTAGAGCTGCGGGATATTATGCCCTCTAAAGCGGTGCAGGATTCCATGGAATTGCAGATGGCGGCAGAAAGACAAAAGCGCGCTAATATTCTGACTTCCGAGGGACACCGTGATTCTGCGGTTAATTCGGCTCAGGGTAATGCTCAGGCTAGATTGCTAGAAGCCGAAGCTTCCAAAAAAGCGGCAATCTTAAAAGCGGAAGCGGAACAACAGGCCATTATTCTTAAGGCGCAGGGTGAACGTCAGGAGCAAATTTTACGGGCGGAAGCAACCGCCGAAGCGATGAAAATTGTTACGGAGAAGTTGGACAACGATCCGAATGCTCGCGAAGCCCTACAGTTTTTACTAGCGCAAA
The DNA here is from genome assembly GCA_038524555.1 of Cyanobacteria bacterium J06623_7. Classification (GTDB taxonomy): domain Bacteria; phylum Cyanobacteriota; class Cyanobacteriia; order Cyanobacteriales; family Xenococcaceae; genus Waterburya. Next base: position 691 of record JBCBIN010000416.1, read on the forward strand.
ACTATCTAGAAATGGGCAAAGAAATCGGCAATAGTGGCAGTAGCAAGGTTATGTTCATGGATCCTCGCAGCATGATTTCAACTATTGAGGGAGTCCAGTCGGTGATTGCCAATAATCATCATGGTGCGGCAAGCAGTAATGGCAAAGCGACAAACTCAGAGAAATTAGATCTGAAGCAAATAGAACGGGATCTGAATCTTTAGGCTCTAGTTACATAGCTGATAGAGCAATATGGAGCGGCTAATCAATAGTTGCTCCTATTTTTTATGTCTATCAGCCTGGCTTGTGGTTTAGGGCTATAGTCGTTCTAATTAATTTCCATATCATTTTAAGTTATTAGTTTGGGGGCTGGGGATTAGGGATTGGGGATTAGGAAACAATAAATAGTACGCAAGTTCGTATGTTTTTATTTGGAATGACTATAATGCCTAATTAATTAGCTTTTCTGGCTTTAAACTCCAGTAGGTTAACTTGCTTTTGTAGATGTTTATTCTCTGTCTTTAACACCGCTAGTTTCTTCTGGGCGCGGCGGAAATGACCTTTATAGGCTCCTAAACTACGATTGCTTACCCCTAATTTTTCCCGTCGTTTTACCTCACGAGCATACTGACGCTGGAGCTTATTATAGGCAATTTGTAGATCTTTTAAACCGCCCTTACATTGAGACTTGAGCTGTTTCAATTCGCGATCGCGAGTTGCCACCATTTTATTTAAACACTCAATCTTAACCAGCATTTGCCGATCTAAGTTATTTGTTTTCGCCCGCTTAACTAAATCCTTATAGCTATCATGAATCCAATCGTGCTGTGCTTTAAAGGCGCGGCGAGTAGCTTCATATTTAATTGTATTTAAAACCGCTTCCTTATAAATGCCCTTGTGTTTTCCCTTGATTTCAATCAGTAATCGGTCATAGTTGGTAGCATTGTGACGGAGACTATCACAGTTTGCCTCAATATATTTTACGCGATCTCCACTACTAGAATTGATAATATAGGCTTCAGCTCCCTGACCCTGGGGCGGATGGCAAACAATCCGATCTTTCCAACTTTGAATTACTTCCTGTAACGAAAACGGCTGGGTGTTAATACTCATTCGGTTTAAAATTACTCAATAATTGGCAGCAATAAAGCAAGGCTAATAAAAAAATAAATATCAGTCAGACTATAGCTGCAACAACTATCTCTCGTTTGGGTTGAATTACGCGCTATTAAAGTCACGTCAGTTTTAACAAGCAAAACTAAAAACCGCCACCGTAGTTACCGAGAAAAATAACCAAAGCAAAAAGCTGGAGCAAAGCCGTTTATTTGCTTAAATTCTTAACATCTTAACTTTGCCTTTGAGGTCGTTATGATGCTGTTCTAAAGCTCCCTCTTCCTGCTGGCGGGCATTAATTTTCTGCTGCGCTTTTACAAAAATATTTTTACATGCCTGTAGACTTTTATTTTTTCGATCTATCTGATGTTTGTTGGCGCTACTGCTGACAAATTGGGTAATTAATCCCTTATATTTCTGCTTTAATTCTTGTAATCCCTGGTTGAGTTCCGATTTAAGACTGTTAATTTCGCGATCGCACTGTTGTAGTTGCTGGTTTAGACGGGCGATTTCGCTGTTTTGGCGAGCAATTTCGGCTTCTCGCTGTTTCAATAAGGCTTCTTCTTGTATTGCCGACTGTCCGGGAAAACTACCCTGCGCCACGGCGGTTGTCTGACTCTGAGATTCGATAATTTGACGTAGCTGGGCAATTTCTAAAGCCTGTTGTTCGGCACTATGTTCCTTTTGGGCGATCGAAGACTGATAGCTAGACTGAATCCACTGGTGCTGTCTTCTAACTACTCGTCTAGTTGCTTCGTATTTAACCGTATTGAGAATTGCCTCTTTCAGATAACCATAGTAGCGGTCTTTAATTCGATTAAGGATGGCGTTGTAGTTAGTTCCCAAATGCCGTAGCTCATCACAGCTAGCGTGGATGTAGTTAACGTGAGTGCCATCTCTCGGGTCGATAAAGTAGGCATTATAACCCTCTCCTTGAGGAGAAAAGCAAATAATTTGGTCTTTCCAAGTCTGAACGATTAATTGCAGACTGTTCTGTTTCTCGACATTAAGTTCGGTCATCTCGGTCGTTGGTAACAGGTGTAAGAGTAAGTTGGAATTAGTCGATGGAGCTATATTTAAGCAGTCGGCTTAACTTATGTTGGGCTAAAAATTGCTCTAGCCAAGCTCGCTTTAATAAGTCGAGAGTAGAAGCCCGAGTTGCCAGAGTATACTCCCACTGTGCTCCTTTCCACCAGCTAATATAGCTAGATAAATCGTCATACGCCTCTTCTACAGCTATTTCTCCGGTAAGTTGATGATAGCTTTGCTGTTGAATTGCCCCAATCAAGACCTTAACGTCCTGTTTAAACTGGGCAAACTGTTGAGAATCTTGAGTTAAGTTGTCGATCGAATAAACACATTGCGACCAAGCCAGCTTAGTACGAAAGTCATAGCGATCGCTTTTGAAAATCGGAAACGCCAGCCGCAGTTCCCTGAGGCTATCTACTCGACCGAGGTCGAAAGCCTTAGCACGCATAATTCGTAAAGGGAACTTGTCGGGGTTACTATGAATCTCCAGAGGGGAAATTAAATCTAAATATTCATAGTTACTGATGGCAGCCAACCGTTCCAAATCATTTTGAGATAAGCCTAGCTCCAGACAGCGTTGATACTCGGCGGCTAAAACTGATAGAGGAGAATTTAGCTTGACCTTCAACAATCCCGCGACCTGATATTGTTTTAATCTTCGTTGCAGGTCTATATATTTCATCTCTCAAATATAGTCGTTCTAATTAATTGACCTATCCTTTAAGTTATTAATTCGGGTAATTTAAGGATTAGGAACTGGGGACTGGAGAACAAATAATAAT
>JBCBIN010000417.1:0-3587 GCA_038524555.1 Cyanobacteria bacterium J06623_7
ATGCTGGTAAAAACCGTCTTCAAGCAAGACGAAAGAAACGTCAAACTTAATTTTGGATAAACTCTCCCCAATCCCCAGTCCCCCGAACGAATAAATTTAAAATGTCTCACAATTAATTGCAACGACTATAAAATCAAGTTTGACGTTTCTTTCGTCTTGCTTGAAGACGGTTTTTACCAGCATTAACTCGTTCTCGATCGCTTGCCTCAGAAATTTCCGGACTGGAGTTCGAGCGATCGCCCTTGCCATTTACCTGACAATATTCGACTAGAGAGGTAACGGTCGGATATCTAAACATATCCACCAGAGAAATATTTACTCCTAATTTATCTCGAAGTAAACTATGTACCCGAATCATTAATAAAGACTGTCCCCCTAGGTCAAAGAAATTATCGGTTAAACCAACTCGTTCGACTTGTAAAACCTGCTGCCAGATTTCTGCGATCGCTCTTTCCATTGTTGACTGGGGTTGTTTATAAGCTGTAATGGAGTTAGCTGGGAGCCTATTTAATTTTGCTAAGGCAGTCCGGTCTATTTTGCCGTTGGGAGTTAAAGGAAATTGGTCTAAAGCTGTATAACTACTGGGAATCATGTAGCTAGGTAGCTTTGCGGTTAAGAATTGACGTAGATCGTCAGGAGTAGGGGGAGCGGAGGAGTTTGAGATAATGTAAGTAGTTAAGCGATCTCTTTGAGCTAGAACTACTGAAGTTTGAACCTGAGCGTGCTGGTTTAATAAGGCTTCTATTTCACCCAGTTCTATTCGATATCCGCTAATCTTGACCTGGTTATCTAGCCGTCCTAAATATTCGATATCTCCGCTAGGTAATTGTCTGACGCGATCGCCCGTTTTGTAAAGCAGGGAAACAGGGGAAGAACTGTTAACTGCAAAAGGGTTGGGAATAAATTTCTCGGCGGTTAAATCGGGTTGGTTCAAATAGCCTCGGGCTAATCCCGCACCACCAATATATAGTTCGCCGGTTGCTCCTGGAGGTACTAGGCGTAGTTGGGAGTCGAGGAGATAAAACTGAGTATTGTCAATTGGTTTGCCGATGGGTACTGTTGTGGTATGGCGATCGCTATCTGCTTGTACTTGGTAAATTGATGACCAAATAGTTGTTTCGGTGGGGCCATAAAGGTTCCAAACTGATTTACCTTTGGTAAGCAGCCCTTGAGCTAGCTGGGGTTTGAGGGCTTCTCCTCCAGACAATATTTTAAGCTGTTTATTTCCCTGCCAGTTATCGGCTAACAGCATGCTCCAGGTAATTGGTGTTGCTTGCATCATGGTAATTTGATGCCGTTCAAGTCTTGCGGCTAGGTTAAGCTCAGAATTGATAATATCCGCAGGTGCGAGTACGACGGTGGCACCGACTAATAGGGGTAAATATATTTCTAACGCGGCAATATCAAAGGAAATGGTAGTAACCGCCAGCAGTCGATCTGATTCGTTAATCCCAGGCTTTTCTTTCATGGCATTAAGAAAATTGACCAGACTTTTATGCTGCACTGCCACACCTTTGGGTTTACCGGTCGAACCAGAAGTATAGAGAACGTAGGCTAAAGCTTGAGGCGATATTTTGAGCTCTAGATTACTCTTACTTTGCTGCTGAATCGCTTCTCGTTCTCCTTCTAAATTAATTACTGATAGGGTGTGATCGCAATTTAATATTTTTGGCTCGATGTCTTGCCGAGTAATTATGTAAGATATATTCCCGTGGTTGATAATGTAGTTCAGGCGCTCGCTCGGATAGCGCGGATCTAGAGGTACATAAGCTGCCCCCGCTTTCAAGATTGCCAGTAGCGTCACGACCAAACTACTGTCTCTGTCTAAATAAACGCCCACTAAACTTTTGCCAGCTAGATTTGACGTTTGTTGATGTTGATGCAGTTTACCTTGTAGATAATGAGCTAATTGATTGGCGCGATCATTTAGTTCACTGTAGGTAAGAGACTCATCATCAGTAATCAGCGCAATTTTTTCTTCTACGCCTCTAATCTCCTGCTCCTTTACTCTATTTTCAAATAATTGATGCCAACAAAACGGCATTTTGTCTTTAGTAGTTGAATCAGCCCGAGTTAGTAACTGCTCCTTTTCTGAGGCTGTTAATATATCTAATTCGCCCACTCGTTGTTGGGGATTACTAGCTATATTTATCAGTAGGGTTTTTAGATGTTGGAGAAAATTATTAATTAACTGGCGATCGAATAACTGCGAGTTATACAGTAGTTTAAATGACAGTTGAGAATTTACCGCCGCGTATAGGGTAAGAGGATAGTTCGTCTGTTCGCTAGTTTGAATATTCCGAATATCCAGCACGTCTAAAGATTGTTTGAGCCTAGATTCGACGGGATAATTTTCAAAAACGACAATACTTTGAAATAAAGCCGTGTCTTGAGGAAAATCGCTAACTCTATGGATATCAATTAGGGATATATATTCATGCTCTTGCCTGGCTGTCTGTTTGCTCTGTAGCTGCTGGAGCCAGTCTGTTAACAGTTGTGCCGAATCAATCTGAACTCTGACGGGTAGAGTATTGATAAAAAGTCCTACCATCATCTGAGCATTAGCCAAATTTGCCGGACGACCAGAAGTTGTTGCGCCAAAGATTGGCTCGCGATCGCCACTGTAGCGATGGAGCAGAATCCCCCAGGCTGCCTGAACGATTGTATTGAGGGTCGTTTGATATTCTCTAGCCAAAAATTCTAATTTGTAGGTTGTTTCGGCTGATAGCAGAAAATCGCATTGCTGATAACTGGCGGCGGAGTTGCTCAAACTGTTTCGGTTCTGACCGATGGCTAAATTAGTAGGTGCAGAAATACCCTTTAACTCTTGACGCCAAAAGTCTAATGCCACTTCTTTATTCTGTTGTTTTAGCCAAGCAATATAGTTTTTGTAGGGAACTGCGGGAGCAAGGGCAGTATTTAAGCCCTGAGAAAAACTTTGATAATAGCCAAGTAGCTCTTTAATTAGGAGAGGAACGGACCAACCATCTAGCAACAAATGGTGGTATGTCCAGACAAACTGATAGTGCGATCGCATCTCGATTAAATCCAACCGCATCAGTGGGGCTCGATTGAGATTAAAGCCTGTCGTTCTCAGTTCGTGACAAAAACTGGCTAATCTATGCGGCTGCTCTGATGTCGGCACTTGTTGCCAATTATGTTCGATGAGAGAGACTTTGGCAGCGGCTCCCACCACCTGCAAGGGCTGTTCGAGATTGTCCCATACAAAAGCCGTTCTGAGAATAGCATGGCGGGCTAACAACTGTTGCCAAGACTTAGCAAAAGCAGTTACATTTATCTGCCCGTATAGCTCGTAACAGGTCTGGATAATATACGCTCCCGAATCTGGCTCTAGCAGACTATGGAAGAGCATCCCCTGCTGCATGGGGGAGAGGGGATAAATATCTTGAATGTTTTTTTGAGCCATTACTGAAACTTTACTGGCAGTTAATTGCAACTTATTATCATTTAAGCTTATACTAAAGCGACAAAGATAAATTTAAAATCTAATAGAGAATTATTATCAAGTATAAAAATTCGTTTTTATTCCTATGACACCCAATGAATCGAACCTAAACAACTGCCAG
>JBCBIN010000418.1:0-3579 GCA_038524555.1 Cyanobacteria bacterium J06623_7
AACAAGGAAAGCTGATTGAATTCAGAATGCAAGGAGAACGTCGTCTTGCAGTTGCCGAAAGACCAGAAGGAAAAAAAGATTGGATCGTAATTGACGCAGGGGGTCAGTCACACAAGATACGCCCCCAGAGAGTCGATTATACAGTCGAAGGTACTTATGAGTCTTCAGAAATAGACAGCTTTCTTGCCGAAGTAGAGCCCTATATCGATCCCAGTAGTCTAGAGCTAGCCTGGGAAATGTTAAGTGAAGATAAGGAAACTGCCACACCGCAACAGATGGCAGAACTATTATTTTCTGAAGCTACTCCTGTAGCTTGCTATGCCGCTCACTATATGTTGAGCGATGACAAAGTATATTTCAAACAAAAATCAGATTATTACGAACCTCGCCCTGCCTCTCAGGTAGAAGAAATCAAGCATCAGCTAGAAGTCCAGGCGGAGAAAGAAAGAGAAAAAACCGAGTTTATCGAGCATCTCAAACAGGCATTAGCCGGTGAACCAATTGAGTGGAGTGAAAGCGAACGTCTACGGTTAGAGGCGATCGCTAAAGTTGCCCTCCAGACGGGGAATGCTTCTAAACTGGCACAGGAAACTATCAAAGAAGCCGGTCGAAACTGCGATCCTAAAGGTGCATTCCAACTCCTAGTAGATTTGGGCTGGTGGAGCAAGCACGAAAATCTGTTTCTACACCGTAGTGCTTACCCAACAACGTTCTCTAAAAAGGTGCTCGATGTGGTGCAACCCCGTCTTCAATCAGATCCGACCGAATCTAACGACAACCGTTTGGACTTAACTCATCTTAAGGTCTGTACCATTGATGATGAAAGCACCACCGAAATCGATGATGGTTTGAGCGTCGAATATCTAGAGGAGGGTAAGGCAAAGATTTGGATTCACATTGCCGATCCGACCTGTATAGTCGAGCCCGGAGACGAGTTGGATTTAGAAGCGCGCCGTCGCAGCACTAGCCTTTATCTTCCTACAGGTATGGTTTCTATGTTCCCCCCCGAATTAGCTACGGGGCCGATGAGTTTGGTACAGGGACAGGTATGTTCGGCCCTTAGTTTTGGGGTAATTCTCGACGAAATCGGCGGCATTGAAGCATATGAAATTCATCCCAGCCTCATTAAGCCTACCTATCGTCTGACCTATGACGATGTGGACGAAATGTTACAGCTAAAAGTGCAAAACGAACCAGAAATTGCCGATTTAGCCGCTAGCTCGTATCTGAGAAGAAGCTGGCGTAAATCCGAAGGGGCAATTCAAATTAAGATGCCTGAATCGGTGATTAAAGTCAAAGATGATGAAGAAGTTACCATCGAGCTAATTGATAGTTCTCCCTCCCGCCAGCTAGTGGCAGAGATGATGATTCTAGCGGGTCAAATTGGCGGCATATTTGGCATTGAAAACAACTTACCCTTGCCCTATCGCGGTCAACCCCAACCAGAATTACCCCCCGAAGAGGAACTACTCCAGCTACCAGCCGGACCCACGCGTTTTTGCGCTATTCGTAGCTGTATGCCTCGCAGTGAAATGAGCATGTCACCAATTCGCCATGCCAGTTTGGGTTTAGAAAGTTATGTTCAGGTAACTTCTCCCATTCGTCGCTACACCGATTTACTTTCTCATTTTCAAATTAAAGCTCACCTGAGAGGGGAAGAATTACCTTTTTCTCGGGAAGAACTACAGGAGATTGTTTATAGCGTGGGCAGTTCCTCCTATGAAGCCACGTTGGTCGAGCGTCAGACTAAACGCTACTGGGGTTTAGAATATTTGCGGCGTCACACCGATTGCATTTGGGATGTATTAGTTTTACGCTGGCTGAGACAGGACGAAGATTTAGGCTTAATTTTAATCGAAGATTTAGGGATGGAACTACCCCATCGTTTTGATCGCCCGGTAACATTAGGCGAACGTCTAGAAATGCGGGTAACTCATGCTGACCCCCAACGAGATGAAGTGCGTCTGCGGGAGATAACTGAAGCCGAAGTCCAGGCAACTACTTCTTAATCATGATTCCGGTTGGCAAATATGACCTCACGACAACGGTGGCAATTTTATATCGATCGCGGGGGAACGTTTACGGACATAGTAGCTAAAACCCCCCAGGGTAAAATAATCGTTCATAAGCTGCTGTCAGAAAACCCCGAACAGTATCCGGATGCACCGCTACAGGGAATTAGAGACTTGATGGGGGTAGATCGAGATCGGCCGATTCCCACCGGCCAAATTGATGTGGTCAAGATGGGGACGACGGTAGCGACAAATGCTTTACTAGAACGAAAGGGAGATCGCGTCGTACTATTAATCAACAAAGGATTTAAAGATGCTCTACGTATAGGCTACCAAAACCGTCCCGATATTTTCGCTCGTCAGATTGTTCTACCCAGCATGCTGTATGAAACGGTAGTCGAAATAGACGCGAGGTACGATGCCTGGGGTAATGAGTTAAAGCCAGTAGATCTAGAGGTAGTGCAACAAGATTTACAGACAGTATACGCCACGGGAATTGAGTGTTGTGCAATTGTTTTGATGCATAGTTATCGCTATCCTCATCATGAGTTAGAGGTGGCGCGAATTGCTGCCGAGGTGGGGTTTACCCAGATTTCTGTTTCCCATCAGGTTAGCCCACTAATGAAGTTAGTCAGTCGTGGTGATACTACGGTGGTAGATGCCTATCTCACGCCGATTTTACGCCGCTACGTCAATCGCCTGACCGGTCAGCTACCCCATACCCAGCTAATGTTTATGAAGTCCGATGGGGGTTTGGTCGATGCGGGGAACTTTCAGGGAAAAGACAGCATTCTCAGTGGCCCAGCAGGGGGAATTGTTGGTGCGGTACAGACAAGCCAAAGAGCGGGTTATGACCGTATTATTACCTTTGACATGGGCGGAACTAGTACAGATGTGGCACACTATGCCGGGGCATACGAACGAGAGTTAAATTCAGCAATAGCCGGGGCGAGAATGTGCGTTCCTGTCTTGGCTATTCATACTATTGCCGCTGGCGGTGGCTCAATTTTGAGTTTCGATGGCTTGAGTTATCGTGTGGGACCCGAATCTGGCGGTTCCAACCCCGGCCCGGCCTGTTATCGTCGTGGGGGCAAGTTAACCGTTACCGATGCTAACGTCATGTTAGGTAAGATCCAGCCACAGTACTTCCCGGCAGTTTTTGGTCGGCAAGCAAATGAGTCTTTAGATCGAGAGATTGTGCGGCATAAATTCCAGGAGTTAAGCAAAGAAATAAATACGGCAACAGGCAATAATTTTCCCCCCGAACGAGTCGCATCTGGCTTTATAGCGATCGCGGTAGCCAATATGGTCAATGCCATCAAAAAAATTAGTCTACAGCGAGGTTATGATGTCACAGAGTATGCACTATGTTGTTTTGGTGGGGCGGGGGCGCAGGTAGCCTGTTTGGTGGCGGATGATTTAGGCATCAGCAAAATTTTAATTCACCCCTATGCAGGGGTGCTTTCAGCTTATGGTATTGGTTTGGCAGATATTAGCAGTACCAGAGTCGAGTCAATTGAAGCAGTTTTAAACTCAGAAACATTCTTCCATCTCAATTCTGTATTTG
>JBCBIN010000419.1:0-3570 GCA_038524555.1 Cyanobacteria bacterium J06623_7
CAACTACGGCTTTAGATAACTTGAAGAAGGGCGGACGATGGGACTTGAACCCACGAATGGTGGTACCACAAACCACTGCCTTAACCACTTGGCTACGCCCGCCATGCATATCGCTTAGATATTATAACACCATAGCTATGTATTTTGGATCTATCGTTTAAAATTAAGCAAAGTATATTTGAAGTGTATGGCATTAAGGAAGATCGGTATAGTGGGGGCTGTTTTGGGTGGAATTGGCGCAATTGCGGTGGTGACGAATCCAGGTGAAGCGGGTTATCAGCAATATACCGATGCCAAAATTAAAACCGAACTAAAAGATCGAATTTGTACTCAGGTAGCAGAAGATTTGGGTGTGTGGTTGGAGGGGCAGTGTCATATCCTTATTGGCACCGCCAGTCCTTATTTAGCAGAGGCGATCGCCGAGCAAACAGAACGTCAGAACTTATATCTGTTTAGTATTTATCAAGCGGATTTAACCCTGCCTACTCCTTTACCGACATATCGCGTAGCAACTATTGGTGTTTTTGGTAATTACTACACCTACCAAGCCGAAAAACTTTGAGTAGCTGAAGCGGTGATGTTTATTTAAACTGGAAGAAAGACGATAGCCTGGAGTTGAGACCTATGAGTAAAAATAGCCATAGTCCAAACAAAAATGTTGCTGGTACAGCCCAAAACGACAGCGAGCGAAATCCCCCCTATGGCAAGGTTAAGAATTTAGACCGGGGACAAAGATACTGTATTAACAAGATTGAGATTAAACCTGGGGAACACATGAGTACCCAGATGCACTATCATCGTAGCGAACACTGGATCGTAGTTTCTGGCACGGCAAAAGTAATTTGTAACGGCCAAGAAACTTTGGTGATGGCTAACCAATCTACCTATGTACCGATGAATACTGCCCATCGAGTAGAAAACCCAGGGGTTATTCCTTTAGTAATGATTGAAGTGCAGAACGGAGAATATCTAGGGGATGACGATATTATTCGTTATGATGATTGACTGCTGCCAAAGAAGTTAGAACAGTCCTAGTTGCGGTGGTTCATTCTATGCTGCTTCCCAACCAGTTTAGGTAAGCTGAAGAGCCGGCAACAATGGGTAAGGCAATAATCTCTGGCACTTTGTAACTATGGAGTGCTGTAATTTTGGCTGTTAATGCTTCAAACTTGCTGAGATCGGTTTTAATAATGAGCTGATATTCGCGATCTTGGTTAATTTCTGACTGCCATAGATAAATCGACTCGATGGGAAACAAGTTGACACAGGCGGCTAATTTTGCCTGCACTAAAGCGATCGCCATTTCTTGTGCCCGAGCCTGGGAAGCAACCGTAACGAGAATCACACCATAATTTGAGTCTGACATAAATCACCATAATTAACAGCTAGCCAGCTAAATTTGTGAGGCAAGAGAGCCTGTAGCAGTAATCTTTGCCGAAGGCGGAAAAAATCGCACGGGATTAGCAGTACCATACTGGACAACAGCAGAGTCGGCATCTGCCAGTTCAACTCGGGCCCCAGCTAGATCGGCACCCTTAAGATTGACATGACTCAAATTTGTCTGCCAGAGAGAAGCTCCTCTTAAGTCGGCATGGTTAAGATCTGCTCCCGCTAGGTTGGCGTGGTCTAAATTGCCTTTTCTCAGTTGGCACGAAGCTAAATTGGCACTCTGAAGATTGGCACAGTTAAGATTGGCGTTGCGTAGCTGGGCTGCGGCTAAATTAGCCTGGCTTAAATTACTATTGCTTAGGTTAGCGCGGGTGAGTCTGGCTCCGCTCAAATTAATGCCGTTAAGGTCGGTGCTGCTAAGATCGACATCAATCAGAAATGCCTCCCGAAGATTAACTCCTGCTAACTGACTTCCTTGAAGTTGGGCACCAGTTAATCTTGCCTGTTGCAAATTAGCCCATTTGAGGTCTGTATGATTGAGATTAGACTGTCGTAGATTAATTCCAACTAATTTGGCTCCACAGAGGTTTGACCCGAGGAGATTGGCACCTCTCAAATTAACGTGAGCAAGATTGGCACCACTTAGTAAAGTATTAACCAGCCGAGATTTAACCATAAAAGCTCCGTTCAAGTTAGCTTTGGTTAGATCTGCTCGTTCCCAGTTTACTTCGCTCATCTTGGCATAGCTCAGGTTGGCCCAGTTAAGCTTTGCCTCTCTCAGATTAGATTTTGTCAAAAAAGCTCGGCTCAAATTGGCACCTACCAAGTTAGCTCGGCTCAAATTAACGCCAATTAACATGACTCCCGACAGATCGACTCCGCTTAGATCGACTCCAGTAAAGTTGCGATAACCTTCTTCGTAGAACCGAAGCAGCCAGTTTTTGTTCATAGTCTCTGTCTCCGCTAGCTCTGGGTCTAGCGATCGCTATATGCCCGAGTTGACTAATCTATATTATTACCTGCATGTCTCGACTATAGCTATAGAAAGATAACTTTTGTATGGATATATTGCAATCTATACTAACAGCTTGTTTCTTCTTTAATTTCAGCAAAGTGACAGGATTACAACATAGGACTATGACAGCAGAGAATAAATTTTGCCGTCGATTAATAATCGGGTAATTCCTTTGCCCTGGAGGTGGTGGGAAGTTTTTTGGAGCATACGACCATCAGGTACTTTGATTACTCGTTCGCGACGGTGAGAAAAACGCTTGGCAATACGATGATTGTCAAATACAGGCAGAGTTCTCTGGTTGGTTTCCGTATCGGGAATGATGCCCAAATCAGCAAATTCGGCGAGAGGTTTGACAATTAATTCTGCCGAGCGATCTATTACCAGATAGCAGATACGGGGCAATGCCGCTTGAGATAGGGGTAAAATTTCAATATCGCTGAGGCTAGAGGGGCTCGTATAGGTCGTATCATCATCTTCATCCCAATCATCATCCTCCTCTTCTTCGTCATTAATATCTTCGAGGTCTTCCCCCAACATCTCCTTGAGGGTGATAATATCCATTTCGTTGTCATCATCCTCATCCTCGTTTTCGGGTTCGAAGCGATCGCTCTTTAGAATTAGGCGATCGCTTTTAGGAGGAGTTTGTGGCTCTGATTTGTCTTGAGATTTGTCTCGAACATCGTCTAAAACTAGCTGTTCTAGAACGGTTTCAGGACTTGATGTCTCGATTGCGGATGGTGCCACCGTATCTGGCAGTAATTCGGCCGCACTAGCACTAGAACGACGGCGACGACGGGTTCTGGTAGTTTTTTGGGGCGCTGATTCTGGGACAATTTCCTCAGCGACCTGCTGCTGTAGATTTTCAGCCACGGCTAATTCTGGTATGGCATCGGCATTCTTCGCCACTGTTTCGATTTGCTTGGTCTTTCTTTTAGTGGTCTTTGCCTTGGTTTTGGTTCGTGTTTTGGTCTCAGCTTTAGCCTTGGTTCTGGTTTTTTTCTTAGCTGTAGATTTAGCTTTACCAGAATTGCTTTTAGCTTCTGTCTTTTTTTCCCCTCTGGGAGTACGAGCGAGGCGTTTCTGCTGAATTAAATCTTCATACTCTGTGGTCGTCAGTTTATTCTTTAAAAAGCGGCTGATTGTGGAGCTACTAACCTCAAAACTTT
>JBCBIN010000420.1:0-3566 GCA_038524555.1 Cyanobacteria bacterium J06623_7
ACGAGCAAAACGTAAATGTTTTCTTGCCTTCTGCGCCAACTAAGTTAATATTTGTTTGAAGTATTGTCTTTACCATTGGGTAAATTTGCTGCGAACTGGCAAACTCAGACAAACTAAAGCTTGATTGAATCTTCGGATCTATTTCCCCCTCTCCGGTATCAATCATGGTCACGATATGACTATCTTAAAGCACCGTTATGAACCATATTTTGTTAAAGTTTTGATTTAATTAATCGCTATTTTGACTTTGGATGAGACTACGGACAAAATAAACTACCCCAACTATTTCTAACTATTTAACTGCTAGTCGAACTTAATTTATACGATCAAATCTTATGTCTGATGAGCTAATAGGAGGACGCTATCGAGTAATCGAATGCCTGAGAACGACAGGTTTTTGTGAAACTTATGTGGCAGAAGATACTCACCTTCCTGGAGATCCGCCTCCCCGTTGTGTAGTAAAAAAATTGCAGCCTCAATCTAGCGAAGATTTTGTCTTGGAAACTGCCAGACGGCTCTTTGATAATGAAGCAAAAGTGCTTTATAAGCTAAATGACCATCGACAGATTCCTCGCTTACTGGCTCATTTGGAGGTTGAGGAAGAGTTTTATCTAGTTCAAGAGTACATTGACGGCAAAGACTTAAGCCATGCGGAAATTGTCCCCGGTAAGGTGTGGCAGGAAGCTAAGGTCAAAAGGCTGCTGATTGATGTACTCAAAATTCTTGCTTTTGTCCATCAAAACAACGTAATTCATCGTGATATTAAGCCCTCTAATCTCATGCGTCGTGCCAGCGATGGCAAGATTTTCCTGATTGATTTTGGTGCAGTTAAAGAAATTACCAATATGACTCTTACCGAAGGTCAGGGTAATGTTTTGACTGTGGCGATCGGCACTCCTGGCTATATGGCAAGCGAACAGCAACGAGGCGATCCTCGTTTGAATAGCGATATTTACGCTCTCGGGATGACCGCCATTCAGGCAATTACCGGTTCCCATCCCGATCAGCTGCCGCGAGATCGCGATACTGGGGAAATTAAGTGGCGCGACCACGCTCCCGGCTGTAGTGAAGAGTTGGCGCGAGTTCTCGATAAAATGGTCAAGAATGATTTTGTCCAGCGCTATAGAAATGCCAACGAAGCTCTTGAAGACCTGCGCAACCCCAGTCCGGCAGTAGAAGCCGTTCCCGGCGGCAATTCCCCCTCAGATCATATTCGATCAAAAGATAAACCATCTGCTTCTAAGCGTCTGCTGTTGTTAGTAGTGCTACCCTTAAGCGTGGGATTATTATTTTTGGCCCCTAATATTTGGAAAGCATTTCAAGCACTCAAATTTTATAATGAAGGTAATGCCCTAATTGAAGCCGGAGAATATGAAGCAGCGATCGATGCTTTTGATCGGGCTGTGTCTCAGCGGAGTGATTTTGCTCAGGCTTGGACTAACCGTGGTTTTGCTCAGGGTAAATTGAGCAAGCATCTAGAGGAAAATTTTTCCTCTTGTGTTCAGGCTACAGATGTTGCTCCTGACTTTGCTGAGGCTTGGAACTGTCGTGGCTTGGCTCGTTTCGATTTGAAGCAGTATGAAAAAGCTTTAGAGGAATATAATAAAGCTATCTCTGTCGATCCTGACTTTTATCGTGGCTGGTTTAATAAAGGACAAGTGTTATTAAAGCTAGAACAGGCAAGAGAAGCAGAGAATGCCACCCGGGAAGTTCTGACAATTAAGCCCGACTACTTTTTGGCGTGGACTCAACTATGTCGAGCCCTTTATGACCAACAGCGATATCAAGATGCGAAGGCTCACTGTGAAGAATCGCTCAAAATTAAACCAGACTATGCTCCAACTTCTGCTCTCTTAGAGAACGTTAAGAAAAAGCTGAAGTAAATCTGGTGTTGTTGGGCATTTAAGGTAAGTAAGATTGATTTAAATGCGCAGTTTTTTTACTCAATGTCAGACCTGGCAGAGCTTGGTTTGCTCAGTACTTAATTAGTACTTATTAGAAAACTTTAGCCCCAGTAGACTCCAGAAATCAACCTGGTAGGAAATAGACTGGACTCCACGAGTTCGAAACTCTTGTTTTTCTGGCTGTAAATCTTGTGCCAGAATTGCATCGACGACATCTCCCGCTACGAAGCCAGCGCGATCATTAGTTTTATTCAGGGTAAAGAGAACGCTACTACATTCAGATCCCCCTGTATTGGCACAAACCATAGGAATATCAGCCTGATGAGTACCAATAAAATTAATATTGGAAATATCATAATCAACTGATAAATCAGCCAGTTTCTGGGACACTAAACCACAAAGTTCTTCTGGGCTATCGGCTGCCTTACCGTCTAAAGCTGCTGCTTTCCAAAGAAAGATGGGAATTTCCGCTCTACCGTCAACCGACTGGGCGATAGTCGTATGTACACCATCTCTTACCTGGCAAGAAAAGTTAAGTTCGGGCGTATCAACGGCATGAGCTACAGCACCGCTGGCGATCGCCATTGCTCCAGCAGCGAATAATATGGGGATAGATTTAGTTTTCATGTGGTCGTTTAACCTCTCTGAAATGTAAGATTACTGACTGAATGTAGGCTATTGTCTTGCATACATATTATATACATTTAGGTAAGTAGAAATATGCACAACGTTTACCTCGCGTGGAATATTGGAATTCTCTTAATTAAGATTTAATAGAATTTACGCTGCATTAGCCGCAATTTTGGGTTTGCGTTAAATTCGTTTACCAGTCGCGATCGCATTATAAAAAATATGTTCGTTCCCAGTCAAAGAAATTAGTCGCCAAACTGTCTATTTCATCCAAGATTTACATTTGCTACCCTAGGAAAGCAAATTTCCTTCATAAAAGCTGGTTCTCTGTTCGTAAAAGTAAATTCATGACTACAAATCTTCTAGAAGTTAAAAATGTTCATGCCGGATATGTTAAAGATCTGAATATTTTACAGGGGATTAATTTTCGCATTGCGCCGGGAGAACTCGTCGCCGTGATTGGGCCGAATGGTGCCGGTAAATCTACCTTGGCTAAAACAATTTTTGGTTTACTAACTCCCCAGCAGGGACAAATTATTTTTAAAGGCAAAAATATTGCTGGATTAAAATCAGACAAAATTGTCAGACAGGGCATGTGTTACGTGCCACAAATTACCAACGTATTTGCCTCCCTCTCCATTGAAGAAAATTTGGAAATGGGGGCCTTTATCCGCCAGGGTTCGATCGATAAGCTCAAGCAAAAGATTTATACTATGTTTCCCAAATTGGGTTCTCGCCGCCGCCAAAAAGCGGGAACTCTATCCGGGGGGGAAAGACAGATGTTGGCCATGGGTAAAGCACTGATGTTGGAGCCAGATCTTCTGCTGTTAGATGAGCCTTCTGCCGCTCTTTCGCCTATTTTGGTCAATTCGGTTCTAGAACAAGTTAAGGCAATTAACCAAACGGGGACGGCGATTGTTTTAGTCGAGCAGAATGCCAAAAAAGCCCTAGCGATGGCGGATCGAGGTTATGTCTTAGAAAATGGCTGCGATCGCTATGAAGGGAAAGGAAGCGATCTGCTTGAAGATCCTC
>JBCBIN010000421.1:0-3555 GCA_038524555.1 Cyanobacteria bacterium J06623_7
TAGAGCGGGAACGCTTTGCGTTCAGTGCCTCGCGCAGAGCGAGGTCAGGGGCATAAGCCCCCCGCTACGAACAAATTACTACATGCGGCGCGACGCGAAGCGAGTCCTTTAGGGAACTAAGCGCCTTTGTCGGTTTCACGTTGCCCCCTTGTGGGATACTTCAAATCAGCAACGTCAAACATCAATCAAACATCAATATATTTATCCAAAAAGCTGGTGAAACCCTGTCAAAGTTCTGCTGGCAAGAAAATCATCAGGTTTGGACTGAATAAAAAAGCGATCGCCTCATAACTTGCGATCGCTCTTTCAAAATTAAATGCGGATGAAAGGACTTGAACCTTCACGTCCGAAAACACCAGAACCTAAATCTGGCGCGTCTACCAATTCCGCCACATCCGCATTTTGGCAACGTCATTTATCATAGCAGATACTATTGCTAAATCCAACTTATAGGTCAGATTTTTTATAACGGATTGCAAGACTGACGGCGACGATCCAATTCTGGTTCTTGCCAAGCATAGCTAAAATGGCTGATTGAGTTTACCTCTGGAGTAGCTTTACGCAGGGCTTCAATTTGAGTCTCTAGAGGCAAGTGACCGCGATATTCTTTGCCCCAGGCACCCGCCAACGCCGGAATAACTTCGTTATCTGGTGCCGTTTTTAGCACATTGACGATTTGGTCGGTAATACAATTGGTTTTATCGCCGCAGACTCCATAAGCCATCGGATGCCATTCTAGATCGGCAGGAAACTTGTCCCATGCTTGTAGACGAGAATCAAAGGCAGTACTTCCTACTAAGCGATTGGCATCGGGAAAAAAAACGGCTCCGGCAGTAAGTCCCCGTTCTTGAGCCGGTTGGGCAGCAAAGCGGAGAAAATCGATAATACCCTGGGCTGCATGAGCCACGGAGAAAAACCAAAGGTCTTGATTGAGCTTTTTCTGACGTGATGTTGTCGTTGACTCTTCAGAAGCTGATAAACGACCCTGCCATTTTGCCTTCGATTCTTCAGGATATTGCCGATCAACAAGTTCGAGATCGTGAAGGGAAATGCTTCCCATCTCAACAAATTGTTTAATCAATGCCAGTCCCTTATGATTGCCGGCTCTCTTGTATAGGGCATTTAAGGATGATTTGCCATAGATCCAGAGGTCTTTAACGCTATGAACATAAGACTGTCCACCAATGCCGCGAGGATAGCGAATATAGTCAAAGAGAATGCCGTCCGGCTGACGCTCTAGTACTGCCTGAACCAAATTGTAATAATCAGTCTGTGCTTGAGGAGAGTAAGGATCGATAAAGGCTTGAGCGCGATCATGGACGTAGGTTAGACTATTTTGCCCCGTACCGTTGCGAGCCAATGCATTCTGACGATCTGGTCTTTGAGCATAGGTATAGCCAAAATTCATGGTAAATAGCCAGGCATAGACTTTTAAGCCTCGTTCATGAGCTTTATCGATCGCCTGCTGGAGTAAATCTATTTGTCCCCCGTCGGGCGATCGCACTACCGATGTCCAGGGAGTAGGATTATCTTCTGGCGGCAGCAGTACTTGACTATCGTAGAAAACTTCTAAATGTATTTTGCTATAGCCTAAATTAACAATTCGATCCAAAACGCGATCAACTGCCCCCGGACTAATATCACAGGGGTGAAGCCGCAGCCAAATTGCCTGTTCTTCGGGCCAAGTTTGACTGCGACAAAGCTCTAACATTTCTCGATGTCTTTGAACGACCGTATCGTATTGAGGCTTGGTTTGAGGATCGGCTAATGCCGCCTGAAGCAAATTATCTTTAATCTCTACTTCTGCTGGAATAAATTGACAATAGGGGCCAGAAGCGGCTTTAGCGGCGGGAATCCCTCCCAATAGACCCGAACAGCTCATTAACGCTGCCGTAGCGACAATTTTCGGTCTAAAGCTTGGTTTGAAACTCCCAGGGCATAAATTCTCCGGCCATAAATTCTGAGCCAACGAGTAATTATGCTGATTTGGGCGATGGGGGTATGTTTGATGCACTAATTTTTTATCAGACTTCGATTTTGATTTGTCTATCGATAAAAAATAATTAATAATTCGGCGCATCTTAATTACTGTCCTATACTGATTCGCTGTCTGTAAATTCTCACCATTGTGTCTGAAAGCATTAATTTTGGCTAATTTAATGCTGATAATGCTGATTTTTACTTACTTTCAAGATTGTGAATCAACATTCTAGCAAGATAGATTAGAAATTTAAGCTTTGACTCAGACTGCAATAGTTAAATAGTTAGAAATTAAAGCAAAATCAAAACCAAATAAATAAAACAAAGTATGGACTTGTTTGTTTCTGGTCGCCTCTGCCTCTTTGGCGAACATAGTGACTGGGCAGGAGAATATCGGCAGCTCGATTCTCGACTCTTACCAGGATCGGCAATCGTTGTCGGTACGAATCAGGGTCTTTATGCTCGGGTAGAACCTAGCTCGCGACTGACTTATCAAACAGTTTGTGCGACTTCTGCCTTAGATTTAGCTATGAAACCAGAATCTTTACTCGCTACCGCACAAAGCCAAAATTTTTATAGCTATGTAGCTGGAGTCGCTTATCAAGCCTTGAATCGCTATGGAGTCGGTGGATTAGCAATTGATAACTATCATCTCGATCTACCCCTACAAAAAGGTCTATCTTCTAGTGCTGCTACCTGCGTTTTGGTCGCCAAAGCCTTTAACCAGCTTTATGAGCTAAATTTAAATACTGCCGAGGAAATGGAATTAGCCTACTGGGGCGAAAGAACTACTCCCAGTCAGTGCGGGAGGTTAGATCAGGCCTGTGCTTACGGCAAGCAGCCAGTTTTGATGACTTTTGATGGCGATCGCATTTCCGTAAAACCCCTCACGGTCGGCGAAAATTTACACTTGATTTTAGTAGATCTGGCCGGCAGCAAAAATACGCAGCTAATTTTAGCCAGTCTCAATCAGTGCTATCCCTCTGCCACTACGTCAATAGCCAGGGGAGTACAACATTACCTGGGCCAAATAAATCAACAACTAGTAGGGCAAGCTATTTCTGCAATAAAGCGTGGCGATGCCGCAGAAATTGGTCGGTTAATGAACCTCGCCCAGCAAGAATTTGATCGCCTGGTTGCTCCTGCCTGTCCCCAGCAGCTTAATGCCCCATTACTCCGCCAGTTACTCACTTATCCTAGTCTAAAACCCTATATTTACGGAGGAAAAGGAGTTGGCTCCCAAGGAGATGGTACGGCTCAGTTAATTGCCGTTGATCGAGGCAGTCAGCTTGAGGCGATCGCTATTATCACTAAAGATTTTCCTCAGATGCAGTGTTACCCATTAGATCTGCCCTGTCCAATGTCCGAAAGTTAGTTATGGGGCTTTTCTCAGAATTTATTAATTATCTCAGGCGACGATTACCTCTAGATTATGAGAAGCGTTGTATCTTACAACAGTTAGAGCAGTTAGAGCAGTTTTAAGTAGTCGATAATTGATTTTTTTGAGTCTCTATACCCGATTGTTTCGTTAACAATTAAATTTTGTCCGAACTGTTGATTCTAATTAACTAATAA
>JBCBIN010000422.1:0-3553 GCA_038524555.1 Cyanobacteria bacterium J06623_7
TCCTGTTTTCAATCGATTTGATTTAATCGACCGTATTTACTGAGAGATTTTCTTGAAGTTGGATTAATTCATCTCGGTGGGCGGTAATTCTAACCAAGTTGGGACGATCTCTTTTGGCCATAACCTGAAGCAATATTTCTTCCCAGCGCCCCGCTTTTTGCCAATAAAATACTCCAGCTAAAGGCGAGATCGCTACAATCGACCAGGTTAAACTATTAAGGTTGGAGAAGAGTAACATTAAAACAAAAGCCAAGCAAGATAAGCCGACTACCGCTAGACAACTAAGCAAGATAGCTAAAAAAATACTGGGCTGTACGTAACCTTTGAACGAAACCTGTTTACTCTCAGGGTCTACAGCAGCTATTTGATAGGCTCTAGCTTCAAAGTACTCTTGTAATTGTCTAATTAAAATATCTTCAGACTCATCGGGCAATAGCTGAATCTGTTTAGTACGATCCTTGACTGAAGCGCGAATAAAGAAAAACAGGCCAATAATCGTTAGCAGAGTCAGAAGTAAGGTAGAGGAGATAATTGGCAAATTCACGTCTGGTTGATTTAAGTAAAGCTATTATAAAATATATAACAAAATGTGCTTACCTTCTTAAAAAATACACCTCTATAAGAGATGGATATTGGGAGTCAGCTCTAACTAAGTCGGGGATTTTAAAGCTTTCGTTTTTTTGAACCTATTTGCGATCGGCGTAGTAATTAGTATAGTAATGATAAGAATTAGTCGTACGATTGACTTGGTTGGCAACTACCCCCAAAACCGGCACGTTAGACATCTGGATATTGTCAATATTTTGCTTGAGTAAAGAGCGATCGGTTTTACCAATTCTGACCACTAACACCACTCCATCAGTACGATTAGCCAAAATCCTACCGTCGGCAAACCCAAGGATAGGTGGAGTATCGTAGATAATTAGATCGTATTTCCTGCTGCTTTTCAAACGTTCCATCAAAGTCATCATCTTTTGGGAAGATAATAAGCGAGTCGGGTCAGGAGGAATATCGCCAGCTGTAATTACCGATAGGTTGTCCCACTGAGGAACTTTCACGATCGCTTCTTCAACATCTAAACCTGTAGCCAGAACGTTGCTTAAACCTTCGTTGTTGTCAATGCCAATCCAGCAGTGTACCTGTGGTCGACGCAAATCAGCATCGACTAATAAAACCCTTTGACCCATCGCTGCCGCTGCTTGAGCGAGATGGCAGGAGACTGTAGACTTGCCTTCTGAAGGAATAGAGGAGCTGATTACAAAAGAACGGAGGGAGGTATCCGAGCCCAAAAGCTTGATATTGGTATTTAGAGAACGAAATGACTCCAAAAAAGGAGAACTGCCATTCCATTTTTCCCTATGACTGCTAGCATCTGCGACAGGCGTATCTAGAGAATGATTCAAGTTTAAGGTGGTGTTGCCAATCTGTAATTGAGGCAAAGAAATCTTTTCCTTCTTGGGTACATTTCTCACCCCATCCGCTGGCTCTAATCCTTTCTGAGTGGGAATTAAGCCGAGTAAGGGTAGATTGATGCTTTCTTTTAGTTCTTCTGGAGAGTGGAATACCGGATCGAGGCGTTCGGCTAAGAGTGCTGCCGCACAGCCCAGTAAAATACCGGAAATTAGACCAAAGGCTAAATTACGTGGAGGATTGGGAGCAATTGGGTCTTCTAGTACAGAAGGTTGAGAAATCGCTTGCCAGGGGAGAGCCTGCTGAGCCACCTGTAGCTGTAGTTCTTCTTTCGCCGTCAAAAATCGATTTAAGCTCTCTGTAGCTACGGTTAATTGCCGATTCAAGTCGGTGTACTGACGGGCGATTACGGGCATCTGCTTAGTTAAATCGCTGAGTTGAGCAATTTCATTTTGCAGCACCTGTTCTCGCAGTTCTAAAATTTCAATTTCATTTGCTGCCTGGATGTATTCTTGATTTAGCTCTAAGCGTAGAGTACTGGGAGAAGTTAGACTGGTAGTATTTTCGACTGCATTGGCTAAATTATCGCCGAGAACACCACCGGCCTCCTGCTGCAATAGGTCTAGCAAACGAGATTTTTTCTCTTCTAAGCTTTGTACTGCAGGATTTTCGGCTGAGAAACGAGCTGATTCTTGTGCTAGCTCTACCTCTACCTGCTGCAGCTCATTAAGTAAATTCTGATATCGAGGAGATTCACTCAAGTAGCTGGCGGCTAAAGCTTGTTGTGGGTTTAAACCGAGCTGCTGTTGTAACAGAGCATATAGAGAGCGGGTTTCTTTTAACTGTGCTTGAGTTTCAAAATAT
Source organism: Cyanobacteria bacterium J06623_7 (assembly GCA_038524555.1). GTDB lineage: Bacteria > Cyanobacteriota > Cyanobacteriia > Cyanobacteriales > Xenococcaceae > Waterburya. The sequence continues at coordinate 2,275 of JBCBIN010000422.1, forward strand.
TTTTGGTTAAAGTCTACGCGCTGTTGAGCGAGGATCTCGGCCTGTTTATCGGGATCGAGTAGATTGTACTGCTGGCGAAACTTTTGTACCTTCCCCTGAAGTTCATCGACTCTCTGCCGGACTTCCGGTAGTTGGCTCTCTACAAAGGCAATTCCCTGCCTTACCTCAACTCTTCTTTCATCGAGAGAGTAGCGTAGATAGGCCTCAGCTAGGCTATCGAGAATAAACTGAATTTTACCAGGGTCGCGATCGACTAAAGATACTTCTATAATTTTAGTTTTTCCTAGTTGCTCGATCTTCAGTGGAGACTTCTTCGGCTTGATTAATTCACCGTATTCAACTTCGGGATATTTCTTAGCTAGATCCTCGATAATCGGTCTCATCACGCGAGGACTGCGTAAAACTTCAATTTGGGTTTCATAATCTAAACCGCCCAAATCTGGTTGTAAAACTGAAAGCGGATCTTCTTGTTCCTCGGCAACAGGCTCAACTAAAAGCTGGAAACTGCCCTTATACTTCTCTTCTTGATTGAAGGTAATAATTGCCACAGTGGCGGTAACCCCAGCCGCTATCGCACCAATTAAGCGTAAACGATGCTTAACCATGCTGGCTAATTGACGCAGATCGATACTATCTCCGTCTGGTTCTGCTGGTCTGTCTACCACAGGGAAAGAAGTATAGGCAAAAGAGTCATTGCCATTTTGACGAGCAGTCCCGTTGCCGTTTTTATTCTTGACAGGAAGATAAGCAGAACGATCTGGACTTCTATCGGGCATTATTATTTCAATCCTCACAACACGGATTAGGTCAATACCAAGGCAAGAGCTGGGCGAGATTTACCCTCTCTAACGGTCAAATTAGTCGCATAATAACCCATTGCCCTGACGTATTGCAGCAGAACAATGGGCTAAATGATTACCAATTGGCTCTAGAAAATTGCATTAAATAGACCAAGTACGCCTCCTAGAGGACTAGTCACCTGACCTATACCATCAGTAGCCGCAGTAGTGCCGGAGCGACCGACGACGACAACATCATTCTGACCCAAAACAGGGTTAGTTTCGTCGTTAACTTCTGCACCCAAATCTATCTTTATTTTGCGTTTATCAACGGTGCCATCGGGCTTCAGGCTAACCAACTCAACTTCGCTTTGGTTTGCGCGTTGGGAATCAAAGCCGCCAGCAGCGAGAATTGCCTGGTTAAGAGGGGTATTTGGTCTTACCTGTACTGGGCCTGGAGATGCGACCTCGCCCACAACATTAACCGTAATTTCGTCGGG
>JBCBIN010000423.1:0-3552 GCA_038524555.1 Cyanobacteria bacterium J06623_7
AGCTTACTGGTCAATTATGATAAAGACATGAAACGTACTAACAAGCGTGACAAATTAATTCAAGTTGGCAGGGAGATTATTGCTCAACAAGGATTTGCTGCAGCAAGTCTCAATGATATTTTGACCGCAGCCGACGTTCCTAAAGGCTCTTTTTACTATTATTTTGCCAGTAAAGAAGATTTTGGCTTGGCAATTGTTGATGATTTTGCGCGGGATTATCGCGATCGCTTTCAATGTCTTTTAGCTGATACGGCAGACTCTCCCCTAACTCGGCTGCACCATTATTTTGAACTTAAGATCGCCGAGATGGCAGACTGTGGCTGTACTGATGGCTGTTTGATTGGTAATTTGGCACAAGAACTGTCGGCACAAAATGAGGTGTTTCGTGATCGCCTGAAGCAGATTTTTGCCGAATGGGAAGATTATTTTTATCAGTGTTTACAAGCTGCGGTACAGGCTGGGGAAATTGCAACTACTGATCGGGCTAATATCAAGTTGGCTAAGTTTATTCTCTCTAGCTGGGAAGGCGCAATTTTACAGGCAAAGGTTACTAAGTCCGTGCAGCCAATGAAAATTTTTGTCAGTGTTTTGTTCGATAGATTATTACCGAGCGACGAGAATTGAATGAGATAGCTTCATTTTGATTTGGCTTACCTGGTTTAGCTTCATCACATCAAGACCTATTTTTCAATAAATCTGCCTGTAGTTAGATTTATTATTTTCGACCTCTTCAGTAGCATGAACAAGTTAGGTAGACGACTGGTCTACTAGTTACAAATAGTTCATTTAGTTAAATTACTCATAAATTATGTCCGAGCTAAAAAATAAAGTTGTCATCATTACGGGGGCTAGTAGTGGTTTGGGAGAAGCTACCGCCCGCAGATTAGCCCAGAAGGGAGCAAAGTTGATGCTGGCAGCGAGAAGAGAAGAGAGACTTAAGGAGTTGGTAGAAGAAATCGGCAAAGCGGGGGGAACGGCAAAATATCAAATTACCGACGTTACAGACCGCGAGCAGTTAGAAGCTTTGGCTCAAGCGACTCTAAAGGCGTACGATCGCCTTGATGTTTTGATTAATAATGCCGGCTTGATGCCCCTATCTCCTTTGGCTGCCAATAAGGTGGCTGAGTGGGAGAAAATGGTCGATGTCAATATAAAAGGAGTCCTGTACGGTATCTCGGCGGTTATGCCGACCATGCTAGAACAAGAGTCGGGTCATATTATTAATATTTCTTCGGTAGCGGGTCATAAAGTATTTAGCGGTGGTACGGTTTACTGTGCGACAAAATTTGCCGTCAAAGCAATTTCCGAAGGTATTAGATTAGAGTCCGACGGTAAAATTCGCTCTACCAATATCTCTCCTGGCGCGGTGGCGACGGAGTTGACCAGCACTATCTCCCACGCAGAAACAGCTGCAATGGCAGAACAGCTCTATGGTATGGCAATTGACGCCGATGCAATCGCCCGTGCGATCACCTATGCGATCGAACAGCCCGGAGATGTTGATGTTAATGAGATGATTATTCGTCCGACAAAACAAGAACTGTAGATACAAGCAGTTTAGAAGAGTAAAAGAACGCTTCCATTCAACTAAAAACGACTGTAATTAGAACTTAATTAAAATGACCTCAGCAACAACAGTACCAAATCTGCTTCAGCCACTAAATAAAGGCTTATCCCTCAAAAATCGTGTTGTCATGGCACCAATGACTCGAGGGCGCGCGGGAGAGGCAAGAATAGCGAATGCTTTGATGGCGGAATATTACGCTCAACGTGCGGGGGCGGGTTTGATCGTCTCCGAAGGCACGGCTATTTCTCCCCGAGGGTATGGCTGGACTCATAGCCCAGGGATATATACCCCCGAGCAAACAAAAGCTTGGCAGCAGACGATCGAAAGAGTACACCAGCAAGAATCAAAAATCTATTTACAGCTTTGGCATACGGGTCGAGCTTCCCACAGTAGTTTCCAGCCTAATAATCAGCTACCCATTGCGCCATCGGCGATCGCCATTTCTGGTTCAGAAGCTCACACGCCGGAGGGCAAAAAGCCTTACGAAACTCCCTGGGCTCTTGAGACGGAAGAGATTGCCGGTGTAGTAGAAGAATACCGCCAAGCCGCCGCTAATGCCAAAGCAGCAGGTTTTGATGGAGTAGAGATTCATGCCGCTAATGGGTATCTAATCGATGAATTCCTTCAGTCCAAAACTAATCAGCGTACCGATAAATATGGCGGGAGTATCGAGAACCGCTACCGTTTCTTACAGGAAGTTATCGAGGCAGTTTTAACCGTCTGGGATGCCGGAAGCATTGGCGTCAGACTATCTCCCAACGGTAGTTTTAACGATATGGGTTCCTCAGACTATCGCGAGACTTTCACCTATATTACCCAGCAGTTAAATAGCTGCGGATTGGCTTACCTACATCTACTAGATGGTTTAGCTTTTGGCTTTCACGAACTAGGAGAACCAATGACGATCTCCGAATTTAGAAAGATATACGACGGTGTATTAATCGCTAACTGTGGTTACGATCGCCATGATGGGGAAAAAGCGATCTCCGAGGGAAATGCCGACTTAGTTGCTTTTGGTAGACCATACATCAGCAACCCCGATTTAGTGGAGCGGTTTGCCAATAATTGGGAACTCAATCTCGATGCCAAAATAGATGTTTGGTATTCTCCCGGTGCCGAGGGCTACACCGATTTTCCCACCTATAAGGAGACAACTTAAGCTACATCTAATTTGAAGGCGGGAGTTTTTAAACTGGCTGCTGGTAAAGAATAAAATGACTCAAGGTCATAAAAAAAAACAAGCATTTAATTTCAAATGCTTGTCAAATAGATTGTTGAAACTAGCTTAAGAATCAATTTACCCGTAGTTATAAACGGGACTCAATATAGTAAATATTTATATATATTTTAGAACTAATAAAATTGAACGTAATTACTAATATTTAGGCTGCTTTCAGGCGACTTGGGGCTCTAGCATGGTGCCTAGCTGTTCGATGCCTTTATGCAAATGTCTGGTAACGGTCATGGGACTAATACCAATATATTTGGCTGCTTCTTTACGGGGTAAATCTAGTAAAAATACACACTCTATTGCCGCTTTAGTTTTATCTTCTAGCTGGCTCATAGCTCGTTGAAGTTGCAGCTTATCGTCTTCTAATTTACGCTGTTTGATATAGTTCGGATCGGCGATCGTATCGCCAAAGGTAATCGAAGAATCAGTCGAATTATTAACTACAGCATCTAAACTAATAGGCAGACGATTTTGCAAAGCTAATTGACATTCGCTCCATTCTTCTAAAGGAATACCCAACCCTGCTGCTAGTTCGGTATCTCTAGGTAAGCGACCTAGTTTTTCGATTAAATCTTTACGCAGCTTTTTACCCTTAGTATAAAGTTCTTGCCATCTACGGGGGATTCGCATCATACTGCCTTTATCCCGTAAATAATGGAGCATTTCGCCACGGATGTAGGGAATAGCAAAGGAACTAAATGCCGAACCCTGTTGAGGGTTAAAACGCTCGATCGCACGAATCAAGCCAAGATAG
>JBCBIN010000424.1:0-3542 GCA_038524555.1 Cyanobacteria bacterium J06623_7
GAGGCATAATTACGATGCGGTTTTAGTTAGCTACAACGGAAAAGAGTATCAGCTAACTGCAGAATCCTTATCTTGGGAGGAAGCACAGGCAGAAGCCGTTAGTTTAGGCGGTAATTTAGTCACGATTAACAATGCGGCGGAGGAAACTTGGCTGCAGCAAACTTTTGGTAGTACGGAAGGATTTTGGATCGGCTTAACCGATCGCGATCGCGAAGGAGATTTTCAGTGGGTAAACGGCGAAGCTAGCGGCTACCGTAACTGGGCGGCGGGTGAGCCTAACGACTACCAGTTCAACGGCAACTTTACCGCCGGGGAAGATTATGTCCAGATTAATTTTGGTAGCGCCCGTCAGTGGAATGACATGCCCAACAACTTTGCCGGAACATTTCGCGGCATTATTGAAATTGAAGCAGCCGAGCCCCCCCGCTTTACCTACAGCGGCAAAGAGTATCAGTTGACCTCAGAATCTCTATCCTGGGAAGAAGCGCAAGCAGAAGCAATTGCCTTGGGAGGAAATCTCGTTACGATTAATGATGTGGCGGAAGAAACTTGGCTGCGGCAAACCTTTAGCGCTACCGAACGTCTCTGGATTGGCTTGAACGATCGCACTACGGAAGGACAGTTTCAATGGGTAAATGGAGAAGACAGCCGCTATCGTAACTGGGCTCCTGGAGAACCAAATGACTACCAATTAAACGGCAGCGGTGGGGAAGATTACGCTCTGATTAATTGGAACAGTACGGGGCAATGGAACGATATGCCCAATAGCTTTAGCGGGACATTTCGCGGCATTATTGAGCTAGGCGATATTACCAACAATCCGGGAGTAATTGGATTAGAAACCAACACTTATCAGGTAAATGAAGCCGATGGTACTGCCATAGTTACAATCCAACGCAGTCAGGGAAGCGATGGTGCAATTTCTGTCGATTATCGGACGGTTAATGCTTCAGCTATAGCCGGTTCAGACTATACTGCCGTAACGGGAACGGTAAATTTTGCCGATGGTGAGACGAGTAAAGCGATCGCGATTCCCATCCTCGACGATAATGCTGCCGAAGCTACGGAAGACTTTAGTTTTACTATTGATAACGTCACTGGTGGTGCGACTTTACTGGCACCAAGAACCGCACTGGTTAATATTGTCGATAATGATTCCCCCACTACCCTGACCTATAACGGCAACCAATATCTGCTGACTGATTCAGAATTAACCTGGAGCGAGGCTCAAGCTCAGGCAGCTAGCTTGGGGGGTAACCTGGTTACCATTAACGATGCAGCAGAAGAAGCCTGGTTAAAAAATAACTTTGGGGCGACGGAAGGCTTTTGGATCGGCATTAATGATGTCGCCAGTGAAGGTAACTTTGAGTGGGTTAGCGGACAGGCTGTAACCTATACCAATTGGGCACCAGGAGAACCGAATGATTTTCGGGGCAATCAAGATTTTGGCTGGATGAACTTTGGTTCCAGTCGTCAGTGGGATGATAATTCGGCGACGGCGCAACTGCGAGGCATTATCGAAATTGGTGGCAGCAATCCTAGCAACAATAACGGTACGGGCAATGGCTTGCGGGGAGAATATTTTAATAACCTCAACTTCACCGACTCAGCCCTAGTTCGCACTGATACTACGGTAGATTTCAATTGGGGTTCTGGCTCTCCCGATCCGGCGATCGCAGCTAATACTTTTTCGGCACGCTGGACGGGACAAATTGAGTCTCGCTACAGCGAAACCTATACTTTTCGCACGACTAGCGATGACGGGGTGCGACTGTGGGTCAATAATCAATTAATCATCGATGGATTTATCGACCAAGCTCCCACTAGCTATGAAGGCACTATCGATCTAGTAGCGGGGGAAAAGACAGATATTCGCCTGGAATATTACGAGAATCGAGGCGGTGCAGTGGCTCAACTTGCCTGGTTTAGCGATAGTCAGAGTTTAGAAATAGTTCCTCAATCCCAGCTTTACTCTGGCGATACACCAGAACCAACTTTAAACCAGGAAACACTCATTTCCGGTCTCAATCAACCCACCGCAATTGAATGGACTCCCAACGGTGATCGCTTTTTTATTGCGGAAAAAGGAGGAGTAATTAAAGTTGCTCAGAATGGTCTGGTCAACAACACGCCCTTTATCGACCTAACAGATCAAGTTAACGGTACGCGCGATCGCGGTTTATTAGATATTGCCGTCCATCCCGACTTCTTTAACGGTAGTCCCTATGTTTACGCTCTCTATACCTACGACCCCCCTGAAGTTGCCCAAAATACTGGTTTGGCAGGGGTAGACGGCAACGGTAACAGAGCGGGCAGACTAACTCGAATTACGGCTGATGCCAGCACCAACTTTACCACTGCGGTTCCCGGTAGTGAGGTGGTAATTCTGGGAACGAATAGCACTTGGGAAAATTTCAATGGCTTTGCCAACAGTACCTTTAACTTTAACGAGGCTCCGGCAGGTATTTTGCCCGATGGCACTAACTTACGGGATTTTCTAGCTGCCGATAGTGAGTCCCACACCATTGGTTCGGTAGAGTTTGGTCCCGATGGTGCCCTATACGTAAGTAACGGTGATGGAACATCATACAACCAGGTCGATCCTCGCACCGTGCGAGTACAAGACATTGATAACCTTTCCGGTAAGATCATCCGCATCGATCCAATTACCGGCGATGGTTTAGCCGACAATCCCTTCTATAATGGCGATCCCGATGCCAACCGTTCTAAAGTCTATCAGTTAGGCTTACGTAATCCCTTCCGCATTACTGTCGATCCTCGCAACGGCGAAGTTTTTGTCGGTGATGTTGGCTGGACACAGTGGGAAGAAATCAACTCAGCGGGGGCAGGGGCAAACTTTGGCTGGCCTTACTACGAAGGAGCTAGCGGCACTAATTCCCGCACTGGCGGCTATCAAAATTTACCCGAGGCTCAAGCTTTCTACAGCAGCGGACAGTCTGCAGATCCGTCTATATTGGCTCTCAATCATCGTACCGACGGTATCAACGCGATTGTTCTTGGGGATATCTATACTGGAGATGTTTTTCCAGAAGAGTATCAGGGAGATTTATTCTTTAGCGACCTCGGTCAGGGAATTGTCTATAATGCCAGCTTTGATGCCCAGGGCAATGTAACTGGTTTTGATACTTTTACCACCGGAGCAAATGTCGTCGTGCAAATTATTCAGGCTCCCGATGGCAGTCTGCACTACGTGGATCTTGATGATGGTACGGTTGGGCGCTGGTTTTTTACTTCAGACTAAATAAGACCAAAGCTAGGACTAAAGCATAGACAAATTGGGGTGTAACAGCCCCTTTGCTGTTTGTCGCGATCGCTAATTCGATCCCAAATATATGTGGTACCTAAAAATCTAATTTGATAAATCTCTGCTGGATGGGCGCAACCGACCATGAGGAGAAGAGCGAAAATCTGGCGGGATAAAAAGTTGCTGTCCCCGGAGTTTTGAAGTTATACCTGGGATGGAATTGGCGAAAGAGCCTGTCATTTCCTGGCATGGCTGCTTCGCGATTGGTTAGTCTTAG
>JBCBIN010000425.1:0-3537 GCA_038524555.1 Cyanobacteria bacterium J06623_7
AATTACTACTAAATCTAGTTAGCTATATTTAATTAGCTATATCTCTCCTATAATAGCTCGACTGAAGATCGTCCCTAATCGTTCCTGGATGGGGCTACTGAATCATTAAAACCTCGAAGATAAATAGTTTTCTACGCTCCGGATAAAAACGATAAACTGAGGGGCAAGAAATCTTGTCTGCTTGATGTAATCATGGAAAATAATTTAGCTTCATCTAACGCCTTTGCCATTGATTTTGGTACGAGCAATACGGCGATCGCCAGATGGAATAGCGTTACGGCACAAGCAGAATTAGTGGAGCTATCGGGACTATGTCAACCCCGGGGAATGCCCCCTTTAATCCCCAGCCTGGTTTATGTAGTAAATGCCGCTACCGGTGAGGTTATCGTCGGTCAAGAAGTTCGCGATCGCGGTTTGGATTCCAAGGGAGATCCACGTTTTTTTGCTAATTTCAAACGGGGTATTGGCACTAGTATTCAGGGTTTTTTGCCCGAACTAGACGGAGTAAAAGTTTCTTTCGAACAGATTGGCGAATGGTTTTTACGGAAGCTAATTAGTCAACTACAAACAAGCGAAACGATAACTTCTCTCGTATTGACCGTTCCTGTGGATAGTTTCGAATCCTATCGCCTCTGGCTAATGCAGATCTGCACGTTTCTAGCAGTGGAACAGGTAAAAATTCTCGATGAGCCTACTGCGGCGGCTTTAGGCTATGATGTGGACTCCCAAGAATCTTTACTGGTAATTGATTTTGGCGGCGGCACTTTAGACTTATCTCTAGTTCGTCTAGCAGCAGCTAAGGATTCTTCGGGCTATTTACTCAAATGGGGCGAGCGCATCCTCGGTCAGAATAATGCCCAATCGAAAAACATCGCCAAGGTAATTGCAAAAACAGGAGATAATCTGGGGGGAGCAGATCTCGATAACTGGCTGGTAGATTATTTTGCTCAAACTCAAGGCTTAGCCAAGTCTACTTTAACCACTCGTCTGGCAGAACGTCTCAAAGTTAAGCTTTCTAGCCAACAATCTGCCCGGGAAGTTTATTTTGATGATGAAACTTTTGAAACCTACGAACTGGCTTTAGAACGCGATCGCTTCGAGCAAATTTTAACCGAGGCTGGTTTAATTGCCCGGCTGGATAATCTGCTGGAGCAGCTACTACAACAGGCTCAACGGAACGAACTAGAGTTGTCGGATATCGATGTGGTTTTATTGGTGGGTGGTTCAAGCCAAATTCCCGCCGTACAAAATTGGGTGCGAACTTATTTTGATGAAGCTTTGATAAAGAATCAGCGACAGCTTGAAGCTATTTCTACCGGAGCCCTGCAAATCGCCCAAAATACCGAAGTACAAGACTTTCTCTATCATAGCTACGGCATTCGCTACTGGAATCGACGTACAGAATCTCATGACTGGCATCCCATTATTGAGCGCGGACAGCCATATCCAATGTCCGTACCTAAAGAGTTAGTTCTCGGTGCCTCTGCCCCCGATCAGCGTCGCATCGAACTCATTATTGGCGAGCTAAGTACCGAAACCACCACCGAAGTCTTTTTTGATGGCGATCGCCTGATTACTCGTAACAACACTACCCCCACTATGGCGGTTCAACCTCTTAACGACAGTGATGCGGGACGTTCTATTGCCCAGCTCGATCCTCCAGGCTATCCCGGCAGCGATCGCCTTAAGCTACAGTTCCGTGTAAATACAGACAGATGCCTTTGTATTACAGTAGACGACATTTTAACGCAAGAAACTTTACTGAATAATTACATAGTTGCCCAGCTAAATTAAGGAGGCATACTGTAATATGTACTTATGTGAAAACCACTAGGGTCGATAAAAGCGCATTTTTTAAGCGATTAGTGGTAAATTCAGACATTTAGGAGGGTAGCAACCCAAACAATCAATGCCAAACCGCCGGAAGCCTGTTTTAGTAGCTCGGATTTTACGTAGCTAACTATCTCCACTCTGCTATTTTAACCTTTAAATTAGATAGCTAATACTACACCCTAATTTCTCCGTGTTTTTGCCCACATACTTTGAGTATCTAGTGGTAAATGGATTGGTGCATCAAAGATGAATGTTAATCGTAAGCAAAGCTAAGAGTATTGCAATTGAGTAAATACCCGTCCACAACCAAAGATATAGCCGAAACAGCAATGAATCATTCGCGAGTAAATATAATAGATATCCCCATCGATAATATAGGTATGTACGAGCTGCTAAATGAACTAAAGCAAGGCGGAGTAGTATTTACCCCCAACGTTGATCACCTAGTCAAGCTGCAAAAGGATCGAGAATTTTTTCAGGTATATCAAGATGCAGATTATCGAGTGTGCGATAGCCAATTGGTTTTGATGGCATCACGCTTTTTGGGTAACCCTATTGGAGAAAAGGTTTCTGGCTCAGATTTGTTCCCGGCTTTCTATAAGCGCTATCGCCAAGATGAGAGCGTCAAGATTTTTTTACTGGGAGGAATGCCGGGAGTCGCCGAGAAAGCTCGCCAGCTAATCAATCAAAAGGTTGAACGTAACATGGTGGTTGATACTTATTCGCCCCCCTTTGGATTTGAAAACGACCCAGTCGAATGCGATAAAATTATCACCTTAGTCAATAATTCAGGAGCAAATGTTCTCGCTGTAGGAGTCGGTGCACCAAAACAGGAAAAATGGATTGGCAAACACCGTTCTCGCCTGAGCAGCATTACGACAATCTTTGCAATTGGCGCGACAATTGATTTTGAGGCTGGTAATCTTAAGCGCGCTCCCGCCTGGATTAGTTCAGCAGGTTTGGAATGGCTCTATCGTCTATCGATGGAACCCGGTAGGCTTTGGAAACGATATCTAGTTGAAGATTTAGCTTTCTTTGTCCTCGTTCTGCGCCAAAAATTACGGCTTAATCGCAATAGTAAAAGGGGTTTTCGGCGTAAAAATAATGTTTTTGAGTCGAGATAGAACTCAGTAAAATTGAAATCCAGTATCGCTAGACTAAAAGTAAGAAGTAAAAAGTTAAGTGTGATCGGGGTTTTGAGTAGAAATTTTGGGTAAAAATATATACTTGCTCGTTTTGTCCCCGCATCTCCCAGTGCTTTCTATGAGACACTAGGCTTCTATTTTTGGCGTTGATGATTTGACGTACAAAGCGATCTGTTTATAGCTGTCAGCTATCAGCTTTAGAGGGTGTTTGAGAAGTTATTTCTTATGCAAATTAGTTCTTGATTTAGCTCCCCTTGTCCACCAAAATTGGAGAAAATGCAACTCAAAGTTCCCCAGACTTGGGGGATTTCCTAAAAAATACCGCGATGCGCGATGGGAAGTGAGTCCTTTAGGGCTTCGCATATAGAGAGTGAAAGAGTAGCATTTCATACTTGTAAAACATCCTTTTGAGGAAATGCCGATTGAGCAAATGAATCTTATCTTCATACTTTGATTCACCAACGTCATACTTTTGTACCGTTCCCAATCCTCATACGCGCGATGGTAGCGAGTCCTAGAAGACTCCTCAAAACGAATAACTTTAGAGAATACAGGAATT
>JBCBIN010000426.1:0-3535 GCA_038524555.1 Cyanobacteria bacterium J06623_7
CCTCTGATAGCGGAAGAAGAAAGTTAGAATTAAGGTTCTTATATGAGCGCCATCAACGTCAGCATCAGTCATAATCACGATCCTGTGATAGCGTAACTGAGAAGGATCGAACTCATCTCCTTTAATGCCCAAACCGAGGGCAGTAATCATCGACTGAATCTCATTGTTCTTATAGATTTTAGTGTCATCAGTCTTTTCGATGTTGATGATCTTACCTCTCAGGGGTAGAATCGCCTGGAACCTTCTATCTCTACCTTGTTTCGCACTACCCCCCGCAGAATCACCTTCGACGAGAAAAATTTCTGATTCTTCAGGATCGCGAGAACTACAGTCAGCTAGTTTGCCTGGTAGGGGAGAAGATTCTAATACGGATTTGCGACGGACTAATTCCCGCGCATGACGGGCTGCTTCGGCTGCTTTAAAAGACTGTACCGCTTTTTCGATAATTGAATCGCCAACGTTAAGATTGAACTCTAGATAGTCGTTTAATACCTCGCCCACGAGGGAGTCAACAATCCCGCGAACTTCTGTATTGCCCAGCTTAGTCTTCGTTTGCCCTTCAAATTCTGGATCGGGGACTTTAACTGAAACAACTCCTGTTAGACCTTCTCGAATGTTCTCTCCCCCTAGATTAGAGTCGTTTTCTTTGAGCTTATTACGCTTGCGAGCAAAGGTGTTCATCGTCCGCGTTAGGACAGTTTTTAAGCCCTCTAGATGGGTACCACCATCAATCGTACGGATGTTGTTGGCAAAACCGAGGAGGTTATCGCTATAGGCATCGATGCACCACTGCAAAGCTACTTCAACCGTTACGCCGTTCTTTTCTTTATTGACATAAATAATATCTTGGTGGAGAGCATCCTTTTCCCGATTCATATATTCGACGTATTCTTTAATTCCACCTTCGTAGCAGAATATGTCCTGGCGTGCTTCTTCTCCACGATTATCGGTAAAGGTAATTCTGATACCGGCGTTAAGGTAGGCTAATTCTTTGAGTCGTTTTGCCAGAATGTCATATTCAAAGACTGTGGTTTCGGTAAAGATTTGCTCGTCAGGAACAAAGTGAACGGCAGTACCTGTATGGTTGGGATTATCTTTGTTCGGCTTACTATCTAACGATCCTTGGGGCTTACCTCGTTCGTATCTTTGAACGTGAATCTTTTTATCACGCCAAACGGTTACTTCAACTAACTTAGACAGGGCATTAACTACGGAAACACCAACCCCGTGTAAACCACCGGAAACTTTGTAGCCGCTGCCGTCAAATTTCCCCCCCGCGTGCAGGACGGTCATTACAGTTTCTAGAGCCGATTTGCCGGTCTTAGAATGAATGCCTGTAGGGATACCACGCCCATCATCGACAACGGTAATGGAATTGTCGGGATTAATATCAACTTCTATATGGGTGCAAAAACCGGCTAGTGCCTCATCAATTGAGTTATCTACTACCTCGTATACTAGGTGATGCAGCCCTTTCGGCCCTGTCGAACCAATGTACATCCCCGGTCGTTTGCGTACTGCTTCTAGACCCTCCAGTACCTGAATCTGATCTGCATCGTAAGTGGTAGCCATGTAGTTTCTCCGAAAAAGCCTTAGAACGTTGGTTATTGATGCGTGATGAAAAAATACTCAGAAATTCTAACACAAAAGGTTTACAGACCGCCTTAAAGCTTTCTAAACTGATTTTTACTCATAGGTTCATATGCCAAATTATTGACCTTTGTTTGATCGCGATCTGTAAAACTATAATATTTTATGTTGACTTAATTATCAACAAGTAATCTCTCAATTATGTTTTCTATGTTTGCTTGGGTATCTACATCTAGCAGAGATGGGGAACAGACCAAGTTGGCTCCTATTTAGGATATGTACTAACTGCGAGCTAACTTGGAGGTAATAAGCGACCGATGGTACGGTTATCGGCGGTAAAGGTTTTCTGAGCTACCCGTTGGATATCTTGAGGTGTAATAGCTTTGAGCTTTTCTAGTTCGGCGAACATATTGTGCCAGTCACCAGTTTTAGCGTCATATTCGGCTAATTGTCGTGCCATACCCATATTGGAATCGAGAGCCCGTAGCAAACCGGCTTTGAGTCTAGTCTTCACGCGATCGAGTTCTGAGGTGGTAACCGCTTGGGTTTTTAGGCGTTCTATTTCGGCTCGGAGGGCAGTACCTAGCTTGTCGATACTGGTGCCGGGAGAGGTTAGGGCATATACCAACATGAGGTTGGGATATTTATCACCGGGAAAGCCGCTAAATCCTTGGGCAGAAAGAGCCACCTGCTGTTCTTCTACCAGGGATTTATAGAGGCGGGAAGTTCTGCCACTGCTTAGAAGTTCGGAAATGACCTCGTACACGATGTAGTCAGGATCGCTTAAGGCGGGGATATGATAGCCTTCGAGATACCAAGGTTGGGAAGGGAAATTAACGGTGACTTCTTTGGTTTGGGTTTGGGGTGGTTCGACTTTAGTTACGGTTGGTGGTTGGGGTTGGCTTTTAAAGCGTCCAAAATAGGTTTGGGCTAATTCTTTGACGTTATCGGGATAAACATCTCCCGCGATCGCAATTGTTAGATTGTTGGGAGCATAATAAGCCTGGAAGAATTTTTTAACGTTTTGTCTAGTTAAGCCTTCAATGTCTTCTCGGTAGCCGATAACGGGACGTTTGTAGGGATGAACGTCATAGGCTGTATCTAGAAATGCTTCGATAGTTTTACCGATGGGGGAATTGTCGGTGCGCGTTCTTCGTTCTTCAATGATGACCTGTTTTTCTTTATAGAATTCGCGGAAAACGGGTTCGAGAAATCTTTCTGATTCTAAGGACATCCAGAGTTCTAGTTTATTGGCGGGAAAGCTATAGAAATAGCTCGTGTAGTCGGCAGAGGTAGCGGCATTTAAGCCCACTCCACCGGCAGTATCGACAATCTCGCCAAACTTATTTTGTTCCACGTATTTACTAGCCGCAGCTTGAGTTGTCGCAAATTTCGTGGCTAGCTCCCCCATTTCGGCTTCATTTCCCGACTTCTGTATCTGTTTAATACGGGAAAAAAGGCGATCGAGCTTGTCTAATTCTTTGGCTTCGGCGCGATAGTTAGTCGTACCGATACGCTTGGTGCCTTTAAAAGCGAGATGTTCGAGGAAGTGGGCTACGCCAGTTTGTCCGTCTGGTTCATCTACCCCACCAACATTGGCATAGGTGACAAAAGAGACTACCGGGGCTTCATGGTTTTCGAGGACGATAAACTTTAAGCCATTGTCCAGGGTAAATTCGCTAATTTGCTCGATCGCGCTATCGACATAGGGTTGAATTGAAGATGTTGGGGTATCAGCCATGGCAGACAAGCTATAATTCCAGCTAAAAATAGCGATCGCCACTAAAGCAAACCAGCGCGATTTGATTACTTTGAAGTGATTTAGTCTACCCAATCTCATTCACTATCCCCAAATTATATGAAATGCTTAAATGCTTGTTACAGATGATATCGTTTTTAGCTATTATGCGTAGCGGTTATCCGCAGGTGTATCCTTTAGGAACCC
>JBCBIN010000427.1:0-3528 GCA_038524555.1 Cyanobacteria bacterium J06623_7
ATTTTTCTAGTTCTTCTTTCAATTATTCTAAATCAATGTCGCGATCGCAATTTCCTAATTGATGACACGCCCTAGTTATTAGCGGTTAAATTAAATAGCGTTGGAACATGTTGCCCTTACTGGCACTAACGTATTTCGCATGTGGATTAAACAGTGATAAGTTGATGATCAGCGAGATACTGTATTAAGAGCATGAGCGCAGCAGAAAGACCAGAGCCAAAACAACGTTTGTCGGCAATCCTCAAGTTAGGCAATACGAGAGAGGCGATCGCCCAAATAAAGCAGCTATTGGTAGAGTTTCCGCGATTTTTACATGCTCGGATAAAATTGGGGTTAATTTATCGTCGGTTAGGCGATCGCCAAGCCGCTTTTGATATTTTTGCTGATACCGTTGAGCTTTTTCCCCGGCATCGAAATGCCAGATTACAGCTAGCAGAGGAACAGCTTTATTTTCAGCAGCTAGAACCCTGTCGCCAAAATATTGACGAACTACTGCGGCTCGATCCTCATAATGCCCGGGGAACAGTTAAGCTAGGACAAATTTATCAGCAACAGGGCGATGATGACGAAGCATATAAACTATTCAGAACTGCGGTTCAGCTCGATCCTCAGTTTACTCCTGGAAGTATTTGTTTAGCTCTAGAATTAAAGCGACGCCAACAATACAAGCAAGCCAAAGAATTGCTGTGTCAAGCATTGGTTTATGCTCCTCATCATTTTGCCCTATCGATCCATCTCGGTCATATAGAACGTCATCGAGAACGAGAGCGCGAGGCGGCGAATTACTTCCGACAGGCTTTAGAACAGGCTCAGAATCTAAGGCAGGGAACTAACGCGAAATTACTTTTGGCTCGAACGCAAATAGAATTAGGCGCTTTCAAAAAAGCTAAGCTGCTGGTGGAGGAGCTTTTACAGCAGTTTCCGGAAAACAGACAGGCTCAGTTAATTAAGGGCAATGTCTTACAACAAGAGCTTGATTTTGCCGCAGCGATCGCCCTATACGAGAAGATTTTGGCGGCAGAACCAACTCATCTTCCATCTCGCTTGGCAATTGCCAAAATTTACAGTCAAACTGGTCGAGTCCAAGAAGCAATTGCTTGTCTGGAGAAGACTTGTCGAATGTTAGAGACAGTAAATATTCAGACTCTAATTCAACTCGGTTTGCTGCATCAAGCTAACGAAAATTACGCATCTGCTAGCTTCTGGTACCAGAAAGCATATCGGGAATATCCCGAACATCATCAAGGCTACTGCCGTCAAGCAAATCTTTATGCTCTTCAGGGTAATTTAGACGCGGCGCTCGAACTGTTAGCAGAAGCTCAAGCTAAAATTCCTCATGCTCAAGCTATTGTCATTAGTCTGGCTCGACTACACACTCAAGCAGGAAATGTAAAAGTTAGTCAGCAGATTTTAGACGGTGGAATAGCCAATTTTGGCGATCGCACCATGTTGTTAATTCAGCTCAGTCAAGTGTATAAAATGCAGGGAAATCTTACTGCCGCCCTGTCAACATTAGAAGCAATTAACAGCGATCGCAAAACGTTGCAGGGTAGAATTGCTAAGTTAAAGGCCGATATCTACTGCGAATTATACAATTACGAGCAAGCCGAACTACATCTGCACCAGGCAATTAATTTACAGCCAACCGCCCCAGCCGCAAGAGACAGATTAGCGGCAATCTATACTATTTATGGACGAGTCGCACAGGCTCAGCAGCAGTTAAAAGCAGCAACCGCCGACCTAAATCGCCAAATTACGCCAGGCAAAACCCGTGTTCCCCTCAGAAGTCATGTCGCCTTTTTACTTAATGAACTAAGGATTAATCCCTGCCTACTTACCGAACTTGAGGCGGCTCATCGACAAGATAAACAGTTACAAATTATGGAGTTTGCCAGACTCTTAACTATGGACTCCAGTTACTTGGGCGCGGCAATTTGTCTGACTCGAGAATTAAGAGCCCAGGGTATATTCGAGGAATTAAAGCAGTTTTTCAATCGAGAATCTATTAATGCGTCTCAAATACCCCAAAGAATCGTTCAGTTTTGGGATGAAGCCGAACCACCGGCAGAAGTATTAAGAATTAGCCATAGCTGGAGGGAACACAATCCTGATTATGAATACAGGCGTTTTTCTTTAAAGACAGCGATCTCCTTTTTAGAGGATCATTACGACGGGGAAATTGTTCGGGCTTTTCTTAATTGCGATCGAGCGGCCACTCAGGCAGATTTTTTCCGCCTGGCGTATCTCAATCAGTTTGGTGGTTTCTATGCCGATATGGACGATATGTGTCAGCAATCTCTAGATCCCCTAGTCAATTCTGGTGCGGAATTAATTGTCGTCCAAGAACATCTGGCTTGTTTTGGTAATAACTTTCTCGGCTGTATTCCTCAGCAATCAATGATTCGTGCCTCTCTAAAAAGAGCAGCAGATAACCTGAATAACTATCAGAATGAAACTCCCTGGCTCACTACCGGGCCAGCTTTAATTACCTCGATGATTTGCCATGGCTTGGTTCCCCACCTCAGCCATCGGGATTATCGTTTGTGGCCCCAGCTTTTAGTTTTGACCGTATCTGAGTCACGGAAAATTGTCATGCAGCACCTGGCTTTAAGCTATAAGCAAACTAACCGAAGCTGGCAAAAATCTGCCTATCAAAAACAAATTAAGGCTATATCTATTTGAATTAATTCAATCAGTAATTACCTTACTAAATAGCCCACCATAAATTATTAGATATTGCCCAACTGCAAATTATAACTGTAAACTACAAAACCGTGTGAGTATGAGCATGTTGCTTAACATTATCTTCCGTACTAACGGCACGAGATGTGTTTAATACTCTTTTTCTCTCTAACGAATAATTAAAATCTTCCTTAACCACACCAAAAGGAATATGTTCTTTGGCTTCGGGACGGCTTTTATAGGTACGAGCGGCGGCAGCTACTCTTTCTGCAAAGCGATCGCACAGGTCAATCTTGCTATCTGCCTGTAGTTCTTTGGGTATATTTACCGTATCATTCTGAAAAATTTCTCCTAGAGTTTTCGAACAGGCTAGCTGGTAGGAAGTCGGAATCCCCTTGATTAAAGCTTCTAGTGCCGCAGAAGGAATTGGCTCTAATAAAGTCAACTGTTCGATTTCTCCTTCATCTCTGACAAAGCAGGTGGCTAGCCCAAAAACACAGTAATCATCGGCGGCTAAATCTTGTGCTTGAGCAAACAAAGTTGAGCTTGTCATATTTTTTTTAATACTAATTTAAACTAATTCAAATTTTTTAGACCATCAGCAATAGCCTAGATATAGAAAATGTAGTTTAAAACCAGAGTCAATTGATCGCAATTCCTCGCTATTGTGATGAAACCAAACATTTCACTTCAATATTGATACAAAACTAAAAATTTATTCACTTAAATAAAAATCTTAATTTACGTAATTCTGTGCAGGACGTTTGAGATTTTTTTCGCCATGATGCTCTTTATTAAGGAGGAACAACTTTGTCTGAGAAATCAAACAAATTATGAGACAGTTTG
>JBCBIN010000428.1:0-3524 GCA_038524555.1 Cyanobacteria bacterium J06623_7
GCCCAAGCCTTTGGCTCCATCTTCAATAGCACTACCAGCATCTTCGGCACTATTTTTAAGACTATCTATACCGCCGTTAATTGCATCTCCAGCATTATTTACACCTTCTTCAACCCCTTCAATGCCATCCTGTACGGCACCGTCAATTGCATCGGGAGCTTCGATCTGCTGATCACCCGCACAGGCAGTAAAGATTAAAGACATAGCAACAAACGCGGGAACGGCCAAAGTTTTAATATTCATCATATTTAGATTCAAAATTTAGTTGGACTACTATGTGATACTCGATAATTTCTCTCGAGTCAAAGCAAGTCTAAATTAAGAAAAGGTCATTTTTGGTTAACCACGTCCAACTTCGGCAAAAATTTTCTCTAATATCTCTCCCGCCCCCTGTTGCTTGAGCTTGCCTGCTAATTCTAGACCCAACGCCTCTGATTCACTTCTGTTGCCGCTTACCGTATCTCGTAATAGCTGTTTCCCGTCGAGACTGGCAACCATCCCAATTAAGGTCAGAGTATCTCCTTCAAGGTTAGTATTAACGCCAATGGGCACTTGGCAACCTCCCTCTAACTCTCTGAGGAAGGACCTTTCAGCTAAAACGCGATCGCGACTATCAATGTCTTCTAAAGCCTTAAGAATCTTAAGTATTTCTTCATCTCCTTCCCGGCACTCAATTCCTAAAGCACCTTGTCCGACAGCATGGAGGGAAATATCTGCCGAGATTTGCTGGTGAATGCGATCGCTCATATCTAAACGCTGTAACCCGGCTACCGCCAGAATAATGCCGTCATACTCTCCCGCATCTAACTTGGCTAAACGAGTGTTAACGTTGCCCCGAATATCTTTAAACTCTAAATGGGGAAAATGATGACGTAGTTGTGCCAAACGTCGCAGAGAAGACGTGCCAATTACGGAACCTGCGGGCAAAGTTTCTAGCTGCTTATCTTTATTTTTTTCGTGTACCACCAAAGCATCGGCAGGATCGACTCGTTTACTAACACAGCCCAACATTAAACCTTCGGGTAGGTTGGTAGGCAGATCTTTGAGAGAGTGTACGGCAAAGTCGGTGGTGTTGTTGAGCATTCCCACCTCTAACTCCTTAGTAAATAAGCCCTTGTCGCCAATTTTTGCTAAGGGCACATCGAGGATTTTATCTCCCTTAGTACTCATTTCCTCCACCTCAAAACTGATATTAGGGAAATGCTTTTCCAACTCGGCTTTTACCCAGTAGGTTTGCACCAGAGCTAGCTGGCTTTTGCGAGTGCCAATGCGAACAGTACGCTTATCAGTTTCAACGGAGGATGTCATAGGAGGTATGCTAAAAAAATCGAATAATAACCCGATCTAGGGTATCGTAATTCTCGCTGCCGATTGATTAATTTTTGTTTGCTTCTAACTCCAATTAACTCATAAACAGGTTAGGTTTTCTGCATGAGTTAAATCATTCTCTTTACGGTAGTGAAGCTTCTTCTAGATTATGACTCAATCAACAATGGAAAGCGATCGCCAGAAATCTTGAAAATCTGACCGTGCCTCTATATATTGCGCTTGTTTTGACTCTAGAGTTGTCCGCTCTATTTCCCCCAGGTTAAATTGTTTCCGGGCGAGGGCGTATTCTAGCTTCTTAATCTGGTAATTCTGTTTAGCGAGGGTACCGGTGAGAGTATTAAGCCAGTTGGGAAAGGCGATCGTCTGTATTTCCAGACTGGTATTATCTATCTTGGCGATCGCATCTGCACCTAAGGCAAGTTCGGCTTTGAGAGTTAATTCGTGAAAGCTATACAGAGCAGCTTCGATTCGGGCGACATCTTCCCTGGCATTATCAGTCGAAAATTGTCCTTCGTATGTATCAACCACTTCTACATCGGGATGAACTGAAGGTAAATCTAGATCGTCTAAATCTTCTGGGATGGGGATTTCTGAACTAAAGCTAATCGGCAGCTTTACCACTGCGACAGTTACGAGCAAACCTGCTAAGAGGGTGAATACTATATATTGCGTATTTTTCACCGGCAATAAGTGCGACGAGTCAGATCGCGAAACATCAATCGAGATTCTAACCGTCGATCTGGCAAAAGTCCCTAGCCAAGATGACTATAGTTGTCCCGAACGGTTTACATATCTTGGTAGATAGTTCGGAGATTGGAGAACAGGGATTAGGGAGTGAGAGAAGTATTGATGCGCGTGGTTTCTATTTAGAATGACTGTAGATATCGAGCTTATTTTTTAAACCATTGTCTAATACTTTAATTTACCTCTGCATAATCTCCTTGCTTGCTGCCTATGTTGCCTGGAATTTAGGGGCAAACGATGTGGCAAACTCCATGGGGACATCGGTAGGTTCAAAAGCCATCACCCTAACTCAAGCAATTGTTATTGCCGGGATTTTAGAGTTTACGGGGGCGGTAATCTTTGGCAAGCAGGTATCGGCAACATTAGCCACGAAGGTAGCCAATCCTAGTTTATTTGTTGATACACCCCAGACTTTTTTATTAGGCATGGTTGCAGTCTTACTTGCCTGTGGCATTTGGTTACAGGTAGCCACAAGCAGAGGTTTACCGGTGGCTTCTTCCCATGCAGTTGTCGGTGCGATCGCTAGTTTTAGTTGGGTTGCAATTGGTCGAGAAGCGATCGCCTGGGGGAATATTGGTTTAATTTGTTTGGGCTGGATCGTGACTCCGGTAGTTAGTGCGATCGTCGCTGCTAGTTTATATAGCCTGTTGCGCTATTGGTTATTTGAACAGGATGATACTCAACAGCGGTTACTCGAATGGATTCCCTGGCTAAGTGCGGCATTAGTGGCGGTATTTGGCATTATTGTTTTGCCTACCATCGTCCAGCTACCCGTATTTCACTATATTCCCCTTCCTGCCAGAACAATTAGTTTGGGTATTGGCTTTGTTGCCACCGGAGGCATCATTAATTACGCCTGGTATAAGTTTAGAGATTATCGCGATCGCGAAATTGAAATTCGATTACAGGAACGATTAATGGGCAAGTTTCAGGTGATGAGCGCCTGTTTTGTTGCCTTTGCTCATGGTTCTAATGATGTGGGTAATGCGATCGCGCCTCTGGCAGCTATGGTCTTTATCTTAAATACTGGCATCGTACCCGTAGATAGTTTAGATATTCCCCTGTGGATTCTCATTTTAGGCGGCTTAGGTATCGTCGCGGGTTTAGCAATACAGGGTAAAAAGGTAATTGCTACCGTCGGGGAAAATATTATCTCCCTTGTCCCCAGTACGGGTTTTTGTGCCGAACTTGCCACCGCCAGCACGATTCTAATTGCCTCCCGCATTGGTCTACCTGTCTCTACTTCCCATGCTTTAGTTGGTAGCGTCATCGGCATTGGCTTGGCTTCCCGCAACCAGGATGTTAAGTGGGAGACGATTCAGTCTGTAGTACTCGCTTGGGTGGTAACGTTACCCGTGGCTGCAATATTGGGTGCAGGTATTTTCTCTCTACTATTATTACTTCCTAGTTTTAGCTAAATTCAATCTCTTCATAAATATTCTGTAAGCCAA
>JBCBIN010000429.1:0-3523 GCA_038524555.1 Cyanobacteria bacterium J06623_7
TTTAACTGTGGTATATTTTGGGTACGGTATTTATACCGAAAAGATAAGCAATTATAAATTGCGGCTTTATCAACTAACGGTTAAGTAAAGAGGAAACTGAAATGAGCAATTCACAGAAAAAAACTTTTGTCGCCCCCGAACTATTCGTTCACGGTCAGATTGAAGAAATTACCGAGCAAAACAACGCGATCTTCTCCACTGACGTTCCCCAAGGAACACCTGGAGACGCGAGCCTCCCCGGCAACGGCGTTCTCGGTTCATAAGAGCTGCTAGCAAAACAGCTAATTAAAAATAAATTAGTTGTTTTCAGCTAGTTATTGATAGGCAAAGGCTAATCTTTCGGAGCGGCTTTTGCCTTTCTTTAATAGCAGGACGCTCATTGGAAGATCATTAAAAATATTAATATAATTTTAAATTCGATTATGTCAGACGATTCCTTTAAATCTTCTGTTTTAGATTCTGAAATAAGCGCTTTAAATGATACAAATAAAGTTGTCAGTAAAGTTGTAGAACGAGCTACTTCTCTAACAACTCAGAAGGCTCAAACTGCCGAGAATTATTACTATGCTTATGGACTAAAAATTAGATCTGTATTCCCGCTACCAGAGTTAATTGCTGCCGAGGGTAATGGTTTTGATGTGGCAATCAAGCATGATTCCTTAGAGCGATCGCCATTTACCGATCTAGAACAGTATTGGTTTTGCTGTGAGGCGACTGAGGAAGGACTTTATCTCTACTGGCAGGGGATTGGCAAGATGCTCGTGCAGGAAGGTAAAAGTATTACTGTCGATCCCGTGGCAGACTATGACCCCGGGCGACTCAGACTGTTTATTTTAGGGGCAGCGCTGGGGGCAATTCTCCATCAAAGAGGTTATATCGTACTGCATGCAGGAGCGGTTGCCATTGACGGTCAGGCGGTAATATTTACGGCTCCCAAGGGAGAAGGGAAGTCCACCATGACGGCCACACTACACGGTCGAGGTCACGGTTTTATCGCCGATGATGTGGTCGCGATCGACTGTAGTAATTGGGAACAACCTATGGTCTACCCCGCTTTTCCTCAGCTCAAGCTTTGGCCCGATGCTCTCCAGCAGATTGGTCGAGACCCCGAGGATTTGCCCAAGCTTATCGAACGTTTGGAAAAACGCGAATACTTATTTCAAGATTTTAGCCTCGAACCTTTACCCCTAAAGCAAATTTTTGTCTTAGGTACGGGAACGGAGATTGCTCTAGAGCCGCTCAAATCTCAGGCAGTCATACTGACTTTGTTACGCAATGTTTACGTAGCTAGATTTGGTTCCGCCCTGATGCCAAGCAAAGACCCAGCCTATTTCCTCAAGTTAACCAAGTTTGCTCAATTAGCGCCCATCGTGAGACTTTTACGTCCGCGCAATTTAGCCTTAATCGAACAAGTCGCCAAAACTGTAGAGGAATATGTTCGTGTCTAAGGTTATCCAAATGGCGTTATCTTGAGAGCGCCATCCCTAGAATAAAGAAAATGCTACAAATAGCTACATATAGTTTATGAAGGCTGGAGGTCAAAATAAGCTATCGTTATCCGCCGCAGAGTCATTTGTAGTAAATATTTATGTATTTCATATTACTATAGTTAAATCAGTTGTTAAGTTTCAATGTAAAGACTCGAAACTAGGGGAAAGATAGCGGCACCCATATTGTTTACCTGCCTGGCGATCTCCTTTACTGCTCAAATAAGATTTTTCACAGAGCTAAAGGAACAAATAATCAAATAAATATATCTAACAATAAATAAACATAATATAATCTTGAGAATTTATCTCTAACCGACTCGGTCAAATCGGGCTGGTGCCGTTATCGGCAATTCAATTCCAGTTCCGCACGAATCGATAATTTATTCTTCATATATGAATCTAAATAATTAGAATCGACGGGGGAACAATCTGTTTTACCGTCAGCTATGATTATGGCTGTTAAAAATAAAATTTATTCTCGACCGCATCTTATAATTTCTACCTCCTCCCCAGAATTAGAGCTAATTCTTTGCTGTGCCCGAACCAGGCTCAACTCCGCCGAACTAGAGCAAATCGAGCTATTACTCCAACAGCAGCTTGACTGGGATTATTTAATAACTACTGCCAAACTACATAAAGTCATCCCTTTGATGTACTTCAACTTGGCTCGAAGACATGAGGTTGCCGCTCGGGTTCCGACCTCGGTACTGA
Organism: Cyanobacteria bacterium J06623_7; assembly: GCA_038524555.1. Classification (GTDB taxonomy): domain Bacteria; phylum Cyanobacteriota; class Cyanobacteriia; order Cyanobacteriales; family Xenococcaceae; genus Waterburya. Next base: position 2,202 of record JBCBIN010000429.1, read on the forward strand.
CTCGTCTGCGGACGGAGGCAATGGGCATTGCCAGACATAATCTTTTGTTCGTTCGAGAGCTATCTACCCTAACCCAGCTATTTGCCGATGCGGGTTTACAGGTCATTCCCTATAAAGGACTGCTGCTGGCAGCCTCAATCTACGGCGACTTATCTTTAAGACAGTTTGTCGACTTAGATTTTTTAGTAGCGAAAGAAGAATATCTGGCGGCGCAAACATTATTGCTCACACGGGGATACTATCGTCCGGCTCAGAATCACGTGGACTGGGAATGTAGTTTTGCCCATCGGCAGAGAAGAATTGGCGTAGATTTACATCAGGGTTTAACCCCAGCTTATTTTCCCTTTCATGTCGATTTTCCCTCTCTCTGGCAGCGATTGCAGCCCGTATCCGTGGGTGGAGTAAAAGTTAAAAGCTTTGCCCCGGAAGATCTCTTAATTATTCTTTGCGTCCAGCTAGCCAAAGATTCACAGTGGACGGCAGAAGTTTTGCTGAAAGTCTGCGATATTGCCGAGTTACTCCGCTCCTATCCCGATCTAGATTGGAGCTTCGTCGCTCGACAGTGTAAAAAATTGGGAACGAAAAGAATTTTATGGTTTGCTTTAGGAGTTACTCAATGTCTGTTGCAGGCACAGTTGCCAGAGTCGGTAGAGCAAAAAATTCAAGGCGATAAGATCGTGCGGAGAGCCGTAGATCGGGTCTGTAGCGAATTTTTCCAGCGTTCGGAACAGTCTTTTCGCGATCGCACTTATGTTGAAAGACCCTATTTAATTAAGTTAGCCCGGGAACGCTGGCAGGATAAACTACACTACTTTTGGCAGACGGCAATTAGACCCAATCAGGAAGACTGGGGCTTTATTAGCCTACCCAAACAACTGTTTTTTCTCTACTATTTGTTGCGACCAGTACGTTTAATGCTCAAGTATTTTGGCTACGAACGTTTACAGAGTGAAGGCTCTCAGACCAAAGCATCCGAGTAAAAGCTGCCATATAAAATCTAGAGTTTGAGGGATTGAGCGTAAGCTCGAACAAAACGAGGGTCAAAAATTTGTGTTAAATCTGGTATTTCCGAAATCAGACCAATATCGAACATAAACTGAGCCACTTTCTGAGCGGCAAAAGATAGGTGAGCCATTGTAGTTCCCGGCGAAAAAGCCTCTAAGTTGTCGGCAATAGTAAATATTTTGGTTCCTGTCTTAAACTGCTGTAATTCTTCTGGAGTAATCCCCGCCCGTTCGGCCATAATCGCTTCGGCTTTGATGGGTTCGCGGGTCATAAACTCTAGGGTGTCGTACCAAGATCTAATTAATCCCAAAACTATT
>JBCBIN010000430.1:0-3513 GCA_038524555.1 Cyanobacteria bacterium J06623_7
GCATGATGCCCCCACCCGCACCGGTAATAACCATAAACCCTGCCTGTGCTATCCGGCGAGCAAATTCTAAAGCGCTCTGATATTCTGCCTGCTGGGGAGAAGTTCGAGCAGAGCCAAAAATAGCGATTTTGCGCGTATGACGATAGGGATAAAATCTTTGAAACCCTTGCTCCAAATCTTCGAGGGAAGCAGTCAAAATTTTCCAGTTCAGCCGTTCGGTATCGGCACCGGCAATTCTCGACAAGGCGGCTAACGACCTCTCAATTAATTGACTTTGGGGATGGCTGGCTAGACTGCCTAAAAGCCCCTGCATTTGCTGTTCTATATTTTCTTCTCTGGCAGATGAGCTCATGTTAGACAATACCTCCTAAACAACAGTCAGGACAGTTAGAGTAGTCCTAAGCTTGAGACCGAAAAAACCACTAATAACAAACAAGCTCCAGCCAAATCTTAACAAAGACAAGCCGGAGCCAAGGTCACATTGACCAAAAAAAGCTAATTTTAAAAATACTTAAAGATATTTTTCGATGGTAGTTGCCAAGGTAGTTTTGGGAACTGCTCCCACTACCATGTCTACTCTCTGACCATCTTTAAAAATCATGAGAGTAGGAATGCTGCGAATTCCGTATTGACTAGCAACTTGGGGATTTTCGTCAGTATTCAACTTCACAACTTTAATCTGTCCGTCGTACTGTTCGGCAATTTCATCGACGACTGGAGCGACCATACGGCATGGCCCACACCAAGGAGCCCAAAAATCGACTAATACTGGTACAGAGCTTTCTAAAACCTGCTCTGGAAAGCTAGCGTCTGTTACTGGCGCGGCTGATGATGACATAACTTAATTAAATCCTGATTTACCACAAATCCTTTTCGATAATATAGGATTCTACCATGGTCAATGAGCGACAGCTTCCAAAGCAATTAGACTTTACATCTAAAGTAAGAGATTGTCTGAGAGATTAACTAGATAGGGGAGCGGGACGATAAATGATGACACGCCATAGTATATGACAAAGTTAGTAATTCTTAAATTTAGCGGTAGCTTGAAAGCGGGATTTGAAATCGCCGCCGAGATTGGCTGGGAGGGAAAATCATTCGAGCGTGGCTGTACGGGTCATCTTCCTCCGGCTGCGGCACTAAACTACTATCTTCAGGCTTGGCAACAGCAGTATCAATGTCTGGGTCAGAATTATCGCCTCAAGCCCCGACAGATTATCTACGATGGCGAGAGCGATCCCTATCAGCAGCTAATCAAATTAGCCAGTCAGCTACAGCAAGAACTACAGCAGTGGTTGGCTAGTCCTGATTTTCGCTCCATCGACCGGCGTTTGCGAGAAGAGTTACACCGAAGCGAATCTGCCCGGATTCTCATCTGTAGCGATCACCCGGAAATACATCATTTACCCTGGTGCTGTTGGGATTTATTGGATAACTATCCCCAGGTAGAGATTGCCATGAGCAGTCCTAACTTCAACTCAGTTTCAATTGTGCCTCGACAACGACGCCATCAACGAGTCAGAATTTTAGCTATTTTGGGGGATGGTGAGGGACTTAATTTAGACGCAGATCGAGCTTTTCTGGAGAGCTTAAACGGAGAGGTGGAGTTTGCAATCGAACCGACAATTCCCGAGCTATATGAACGCCTGTGGAACGAAACTTGGGACATTGTGTTTTTTGCTGGACATAGCCGCACCTTAGAACGTCAAGGCATTCTTTACCTCAATCCTCATGACCGTCTGACCATAAAACAGCTCAAACACGGATTTCAGCGGGCGATCGCTTCGGGGTTACAGCTAGCAATTTTTAACTCCTGTGATGGTTTGGGTTTAGCCGAAGAATTGGGGCAGCTATCTCTCCCGCAGTCGATTGTAATGCGACAGGCAATTCCCGATGAGATGGCACAGCAGTTTGTCAAATATTTGCTTCAGGCTTATGGGGAGGGTAATTCCCTCTACCTAGCCATGAGAAAAGCCCGAGAGAGATTACAGAGTTTTGAACAACAGTTTCCCAGCGCTAGTTGGCTGCCCATAATTTATCAAAATCCGGCAGTAATTCCCCCTCAGTGGTCTGATTTTAGCGCTGCACCAGAAAAACATTCATGGGACTACCCCTGGCGTACTGATCCTCGGTCTATAGCAAAAGTGATGGTGATCGCGGCAATTACGACTGTTTTAGTGTGGTTGATGCAGTTTTGGGGCTGGCTATCTATGCCCGAGTTACAGACTTACGATCGCCTGATGGTCTGGGGGTTTAGTCCGCCAGTTGATGCAACGACCATCGTGATTACCGTTGACGACCTCGATCGTCTCGACCAGAGAAAACGTGGCATGGCGGTTAACATGAAAGGCTCATTAGCCGATCCGGCTTTAAATATACTGCTACAAAAACTAAACCTGGCTCAGGTTAAGGCGATCGCTTCTGATATTATTCATGATTTTCCCTATGACCCCGCTTTAAGTCAGACAATTGCCAACAGCGATAACTTTATCTCCATCTGTCGCATTAATAATTTACCCGAACTAACCAGCGTTGCCCCACCTCCCCAGCTAGATCGGCAGCAGCTAGGCTTTAGTAATTGGGCGATCGATCGCGACGGTACGATTCGCCGTCAAATTCTGGGCATGTCTCCCGATTCAGTCTGCAATAGTGGTTATGCTCTGAGTCTGCGTCTGGCTTTAAAATATTTGGGGGATGTTCCCACTCAATTTGATAAGCGATCGCCACTAGAAATCGCTGGGGTCAAATTTCCTCAGCTAACAGAGTTCAGCGGCGGGTATTATCTACCTGAAGCCAAGGGTTACCAAATATTGCTCAATTATCGTCGAGCTTTCCCCCAGACTATCCCCCTTCGAGAAATACTAGCCATGCCTCAAGCCCAGGTAAACCGGCGGTTTGCGCAAAAAATAGTCTTAATTGGGGTGGTGGGACACAATTACGATCTGCATCATACTCCCTACAGCCAAGGGCAACAGGCAAAACACCTTCCGGGGGTAATAATTCATGCTTTGATGACCGGTCAAATAATTGACATTGTTTCAGGTAACCAAAAGCCTCTCGCCTGGCTTTCCTGTCGCTATGAAGTTCTTTGGATTGCCCTCTGGTCGCTGTTGGGAGCGGGAACTGTCTGGAGAATGAGAAGAGCGCCACTAAAAATGATGGCGGCGATAATTTTTTCTCTCGCTGCGATTTTTATCTGTTGTGGGCTGTTCTTGCTCAATGGTATTTGGTTGATTGCGATCGCACCTATTCTGGCGGTGATGCTGTCGGCAACGATTGCCCTAGCTTACCTTAAGCGTAAGGAACTTCATGCCGAATTGTTTAATTAATTAGAATGACTACGCCTGATGTGGATTAGTTTCGTTCAAGTTTGCTAGTTTTTAGCTCTCAGCTCTCGGCTCTTAGCTCTCGGCTCTCAGCTCTCAGAAAAACTTTCAAATTTGAGTTTCTTAGACAGACAAGCCAGAAAATTTTATCTTTGGAGAACGTATTTAAAGAGTTTCAAGATTTTTT
>JBCBIN010000431.1:0-3500 GCA_038524555.1 Cyanobacteria bacterium J06623_7
GCGATCGCTATAAAACAGAGGCAATTCACGGTTTGGGGCAAGAAATGATTCAAGCATTGAGAGGAACAAGAGATATTCTGCCAGAGGAAGTTGCTTACTGGCAGTTAATTGAAGGGACGGTTCGGGAAATATTAGGTCGAGCGATATATCAAGAGATTCGCGCCCCAATTTTTGAACAAACCGATTTATTCGAGCGAGGCATCGGCGAGGCTACCGACGTTGTAGGCAAAGAGATGTATACCTTCACCAGTCGAGGTGGCGATAAATCAATTACCTTAAGACCAGAGGGGACTGCGGGAGTAGTGCGCGCCTACATTCAAAATAAGCTACATGCCCGAGGAGGAGTTCAGCGTCTCTGGTATACGGGGCCAATGTTTCGTTATGAACGCCCTCAAGCCGGTCGCCAGCGTCAGTTTCATCAGGTAGGATTAGAGCTACTAGGTTGTGATGCACCCCGTGCCGATGCGGAAGTTATTGCTCTGGCTACAGATATTTTAAAAGCTTTAGGACTAAAAAATTTGGAGCTGGATATCAATTCGGTCGGTAATGGGGAAGATCGAGCTAATTATCGTCAGGCTTTAGTTAGCTATCTCGAACCATATAAAGATGAGCTAGACGAGGATAGTCAAGAGCGCCTAACACGTAATCCCTTGAGAATACTCGACAGCAAAGACCCCAAAACCCAAGAAATCGCTAGCAATGCGCCCAAAATTACCGAGCATCTAAGCGATAAATCAAAACAGCACTTCGATAGGGTGTTGCAGTTATTAAGCGATCTAGATATTAAATATCAAATCAATCACTGCTTGGTGCGTGGCTTAGACTACTATACCCACACCGCATTCGAGATTAAGTCTAATGACCTGGGGGCACAGGCAACGGTCTGTGGTGGAGGACGTTACGACGGTTTGGTCAAAGAACTGGGTGGCCCTGATACTCAGGCGGTAGGTTGGGCAATGGGGATGGAAAGACTAGTTTTACTGTTACAGCAACTCGATGCTAGCTCCGTCAATCGCCCCGATCTATATATTGTCTCCCGTAGCGCCGCCGCCGAAGCCCAGGGATTATTGCTAGCGCAAAAGCTACGCAGCCTGAATTTTGCAGTGGAGTTAGACCTAAGTGGGAGTGCCTTTGGCAAACAGTTTAAAAGAGCTGATCGCAGTGGTGCCCCCGCCTGTTTGGTGATTGGCGATGCTGAGGCAGCTAACAATACCGTGAACTTGAAATGGTTGGCATCGGGAGAACAGCAAACCCTTGCTCAAGCAGATTTACTCAGTCAGGCAGAAGATTTGAAGATTAAAATTGTCGATTCAAAGTCGGTTTAAGTTGGATGGACCATCTTAGGAAACTTCTCGGACTAAAGCAACCTTGCCATAGCGGGCATCTATTTCTAACGCCTGAATTTCTAGCTGGAGGTGATCGCCTTCGGGAATTTGGTAAAACGTCGTTTCATTAGGCTGTAGAGACAAGCATTGAGTAAAAATATCGAGCCGGTATGGGAGAGGAATAAATTTTTTCTCTCCCATCTCTAAGACAATCTGATTAAAAAAAGAGAGTTCTCCCATATTGTTAATAATGCCGGCGGGAGTGGGCAAATTATCACACCATCTAACCGCCAAAAACCACTTGGCATCACTCAGTCGATTGTATATCTTGTCTGGTTTTGGATGGGGAAAAACTTTGTAGCCAGATTCTACCGCTATAATCGTTCCGCCCAAAAAACCACAGACCATGCCCAGGCGATCGCTCATTAAACTTACCGGAAATTAACGCTAGCTGTCCATATCCAGTTTAGGACGTATTGTCTGTAGCTTAAAAATTGAGATTGTTAAATACCCGGGCATTGTTGCCCAACACGGTATTAAACCGAAAATCTGGAGGAGGATTAAAAGTAGGCTGGATAATCGACCCGGGAGTTGTGGTGGAAGATACGGGTTCTGCAACTTCTTCAATTGATAGATTTTCAGTTGGCAAATTATCAACGTTTCTAAACACTCCAAACCAGGCATCTTCTGCATATTCAACATCAATTAGATCGAAGCCATTTTCTGCTTGTGCTTCAATCTCCGTGCGAAAAGTCTCAAAGTCTTCGCTGGTAGTATAAGTACTCTCTCCAGGATTATCTTCAAACCTGGCAATCCACTCACCATCACCATACTCCAGATCGACCAAATCAAAATTTTGCCCATCACGCCTGTCGATTGCGCTAATAATGTCATCAAAGTCAGATCTAACAGAAGCGGTATTTCTACCAGTAATATCTAAATCGTCTAAAGTTGCGACCCAAGTGCCATCACCATACTCAATGCTGACAATGCCGCGATCGCGATCGCCCTGTTCATTAATACTTGCTTCATTGACTAAAGCGGCCAAGTCTTCGGCATTATCGTTACTTACATAAGTAACAGTACTAGCTTCGTCAGTATAAAACTAATCCATCTAACCTCGCCATCACCATAATTGACAAAATTTACGTCGGTCAATTCTAGTCCTATTTCTGATTGTTATAGTACTGTCGATTCAAAATCCGCGAAAGAAGTATCAGCTTGTAATATTTCAGCTAGATCGAAATCAACATTGTCATCTTCAGATGCTTCTTCATGAGCTTGCTGTAATTGGGGAACAACACCGAATTCAAGAAATCGCTTCTCGTTGCTTCCTCCTCCATTAGCTTCTAATGCTCCTGAAAACGGAGCTAAAAGACGAGCAAGTTGTATTGTCGTCACTATATCCACTTCAGCATCACTAAGATTATTACGATCGCCAAAATCAACAAGATCTTCTGAGAAATCGGGGGTGGGGGAACTGGTACAGAGTCAAAAAACAAGAATCCGTTTGTGTCAAACAAAGATTCAGCTAGCTCGGCATTATTGGCGGTATCCATCAGTTTGATTCTCGGGTATTTGAATAGAAGTTAAATTTAATTGTCCTTGGGAATTACAGCTTAATTTAGGCTATAACTTGGAGATTTATGCAGTTGGGTGATCGCCTATTTTAGTTCTGTAGTACATAAAAAATACAGCACATTGCACTCTTTTTAATTGGTATTGTCAGAAAAACTCAAAAACAAGGAAGATTATTGGGCAATAGATTCTTATAGCATCTTGCTTATCAGTTTTTGTCTCTCACTTAAGCAAAGCAAGATCAGGTCGTGCCCTTGCTATGGCAGTTTATGACTTTTCTTGTTTGTCCTTGTTCATAATCAATCGAGTTATGCAAATAATACTGGAGTGCAATACTATTTATTTTAAGCGGTTTGTTTGAGAGTAAAACCTCAGGACAGAGAGGGTTTTAGCCAGTTTGGCATCCAGAACTAAAGATGTGAATATCTTGGGAGCAGCTGCATATCAATAGCCAATTAAAGCTAATTATCTATGGCTTGTTTAACTCTTAGTGGAAATAAACACGCTAGCTAACTTACAAAATACTTATTACCCATGAACTATAAATTTTTAACTACAGCTACTCTTATTTTTGTGTCTGCTTTAGGGGCGGGAGCC
>JBCBIN010000432.1:0-3470 GCA_038524555.1 Cyanobacteria bacterium J06623_7
AATTGCACTTTTATTTTATATTCATATACTTAATCCACAGTCCAAAATAATAATAGAGAAAGAATCTTCAAAACCGATTCGGAATGCTTGTTTATGAAACTCTGGTTAGTCTTAATTGTTATAGCTCCTATTGCCTATTTTTTCGTCGATCGCAGCGTTAAAAATAAGACCACTACTCCGGTGTGGTTGTGCTGGCTAGCGATTATGATGCCCTCGTTTATTTGGACAGTCTGGACTTATATTTTTGGCGAAGAACAGCCTTTACCCCTGCTGGTATATCTATTACCCTTAATCATTTGCCCGCTGCTCTATGGCTGGTTGATTCAACGCGGCAGAACAGTTAATACAGAGACGGAATCTTCTGCTGCGTCCGAAACCGAAAACTCTAAAGCGGCAGTTACCGAAGAGATACTCAAAAAGTCTCCTCCCCGTCCGATTAATAGCCAGGAAGAAAAGACCTTACGCAACTGCTTCCCCTGGAATATTTACTACCTTCAGAACATTGATTATCGTCCCCAGGTAATTTTTTGCCGGGGCAAGCTCAAGACCATCCCGGAAAAAGCTTACGACGAGATTAAGGAAAACGTCGAGCAGGCATTTGGCAATCGCTTCTTTTTGATTTTTCAGGAAAGCTTGAAGGGTAAACCTTTTTTTGCCCTCGTACCCAATCCTGAAGCTAAAGCAGCAACCCAGGGATTGGCGCAGAAAGATCGGCGCATCGGTTTTGCCATCATTATGTTCTTGATCGCTTTTTTGACGACGACGGTGGCGGGGGTAACGATTGATGGTACTCCTTCAGAAGACCTATTTGCTAATCCTTTACTCTTGATCAGGGGTCTGAGCTATAGCTTGCCCTTGCTGTTGATTATTGCCATCCAAAAGTTTAGCCATTATTTTGTTGCTATCCACTATAAAATTCGCACGACTCTACCCTATTTCATTCCCTTTCCCTTTCTCTTAGACAGTTTTTCCTTAGGAACTTTAGGGGCAATTTTGCAGCGACGATCGCCAATTCCCCATCGTAAAGCTCTATTTGATACGGCAATTGTGGGCTGTATAACCGGTTTATTAGTTATCGTTCCTATCTTAATTTGGGGTTTATCCCTCTCGGAAGTAGTGCCCTTGGAAGAGTCTTCGGCGTTTAATATCCAAGCTCAGAATCCACGTTTGTCGTTATTTCTAAGTCTTTTGGCAAAAATTGCCTTAGGCAGCGCCTTCACGGCAGAAATGGGCCTTAAGCTCCACCCAATTGCTATTGCTGGATGTGTGGGCTTATTTATTACTGCCATCAACCTCATGCCTATCGGTCAGCTCGACGGCGGACATATTATTCATGCCGTATTCGGACAAAAAATGGCGATCGCGATCGGACAAGTAACCCGAATCTTGGCTTTGCTCTTTTCTTTAATTCATCCTTACTTTTGGGTATGGACGATTATTATGTGGCTTATTCCTCTTGTCGATCAGCCAGCTCTAAATGACGTTACGGAACTAGATAACCGACGCGATATGCTGGGTTTATTGGCTTTAGCCTTACTGATTGTCATTGTCTTGCCCCTGCCAGACGCTCTAGGTAATTTGTTAGGAATTTAGCTGTAAGTTAAGCCATAAAAAATGAAGTGCAGCTATTAACTACACTTCGCAAAAGACCGTTCAATCGAGCCAAGGAAGATCTAAATATCAGGTTCCAGGCACTAAATATTTAGTCGGTGACTAGATTATCTTCTTCTTCCAACTGCGAGCGATCAAAGTTATCGTCGGTTAATGCTTCTAGCTGATCTTGCTCGGTAACATCTTCCGCAAAAATGTTGTGATAGGTAAATCCAGCCAGTAAAGCGCCAACAATAGGTGCTAACCAAAATAACCAGACCTGAGCGAATAGCTCCTTCCCAGCCCAAATTGCTACTCCAGTACTGCGAGCAGGGTTAACCGAAGTGTTAGTCACGGGGATACTAATTAAGTGAATTAGTACCAATCCTAAACCGATGGCGATAGGCGCAAATCCAGAAGGCGCACGAAGATCGGTCGCACCCAGAATAATAAACAGAAACATAAAGGTCATAACCACTTCTGTAATCAAGCAAGTGATTAAGTTATAGCCCCCAGGAGAGTGTTCGCCAAAGCCATTTGTTGCCAAAGGATTAGATCCTTCTAAAGAGAAGTTGCCGTTGCCGCTGGCGATTAAATAAATAAAGCCTCCCGCTAAAACCGCTCCAATTACCTGAGCGATGATGTAGGGCAGTAGCTCTTTACCTGAAAAACGCTTACCCGCCCAGAGGCCAAAAGATACTGCGGGGTTTAGGTGACAGCCGGATAGATGGCCAATCGCATAAGCCATGGTGACAACGGTCAAGCCAAAAGCGAGGGACACACCTAAAAATCCTAGACCAATATTAAAGGAGCCCAAATCATTGGAATTTCCGGTGTATACAGCAGCCAACACGGCACTACCACAACCACCTAGCACTAGCCAAAAGGTGCCTATTAATTCAGCTATATATTTTTTCATTTCTTATCGACTACCAAAATTAATGAATTTATTATCTTGAGATAAGTAATTATACTAAGGTCAGATGCAATAATTGCATTACCAATGCTAAAGATTAAATTAAGCCAAGCTAAGCTTTAGCTCTAAACGAATAGAAGTTGGTAGCCGACAATCGCGATCGCCAGATCGGCCAAAATATGACTTATGTAGCCAGGTACGACCGAACGGTAATGGCTATAACACCAAGACCAGATAATTCCCGCCCCAAATACCCCCAGAGAACCCAGTGTCACGACTAGCCAGTCATGGGTATAGCCATAAAGAGCTAAACTATGGTGGGCAGTAAAAAATAAGGCGGCAAGAATCACGGCGGTCGTCCCAGACACGAGAATTTTGCATTGAGACACCACAAAGCTGCGCCAGGTTAGCTCTTCAATCAGAGAATTAACGAAGCTCCAGTAGAGGCATCCAGCAAGATAAATATAGGGGTTTGTAATCCCGACTTCGCTGGCTTTAGCTCTAATTTCGGACAGAGTGATCGCCTGTTGTCCGATCAAATTGTATGCTAGCAGAATAGTGCCGAACATCAACAGACCCAAAATCACGCCTACTTTTATTTCTGCTCTTCTAAATTTAGGTAAACGCAGCGCTGTCGATTTAGTTTTAATGACCCACAACAAGGGAAAAACAATCCCCCAAATTTTTACTGCTGTAAAGATACTATTGCCAACTAATCCAGGAGCGATAAACAGAGACATAGCCACGCCGATACTAAAGGCTGGCACAAACAAAACTAAAGAAATCAAGGCCGATTTTTTAGACATGTAGGCAGAGAAAATAGACCTAAGTTCGCGATAATTCTCACATTATTACCGATAAAAATTATTTAATATTCACCGCTGTGGCGATCGCTAAATGTCACAGTGCAGCACAAACTAAACTAGCAAAAATAAATTTTACTTAAGTACACATTTTTTGTTAT
>JBCBIN010000433.1:0-3431 GCA_038524555.1 Cyanobacteria bacterium J06623_7
ACAAATGTTAGTTCAAGCAAATATTACCCAGTTAAAAAAATAATCACTATGGCAACTTTTAACGTAGTAAACAGCAATGATTCTGGTGCAGGTTCTTTAAGAGAGGCGATCACCCTCGCAAATAGTAGTCCAGGAACTGATGATGTATTCGTACAGACTGATGTAGAACTCAATTCCGCCATCGAGATTACCGAATCAGTTAACATTGGTACGCCTGGGGGAGCGACAATTACTCAAACCAATAGCGATCGCATTTTTTATATACAGGATGGCGATCCAGAAACCAAAGCGGATGTAAGCCTCTATCGCTTGAACTTAACCGGTGGCAATGGCTTTATTGGTGGGGCAATTATTAGCTATGAAAATCTCAGCATTACCGACAGTTCTCTCTACGAAAATTCTGCCGTAGCCGCCGGCGCAGCGGTTTATGTTGCCAATTCTAGTTTAACTATCGAGCGTACCAGACTATTTGATAATGAACTGACTTCCGAACCAGGAGTTAGCGATCGCGATTTATTTGTACTTGATGGAGAATTAACGGCGGTAAATATTGGCTCAGAGATAGAAGACAGCGCTCCAGAGTCGAATGAAGTAGAGGTGGCTGTAACCGAAACCGATACAGCAGAAGTCTCAGAATCAGTCGAACCAGAAGAAGTAACGGTAGAACTTCCCGAGCCTGAAGTTAACGATCCTGAAATTGACTTACCAGAGTCAACTGAAGCTGAAGCCATAGACATGTCTGGGGCAGATATAGAAGCAAATACAACCGATGTCGTAGAAGACTCTCCAGCAATAGAACCAGTGACAGAAGCGACTGTTGAAGCAGCTAGCGAAGAAACAGACGTAGCAGAAATTGCAGCAGAACTTACTACTAACGAAGCGGCAGAATCTAGCTCCACATCCCTTATCGAAGGTGAAGTTGTTGAACTAAGTGGCGATTTTATTGTGGGTGACGATCAAAACGATACTATTAGTGGCGGGATTGGTGACGATACGATCTTGGGTGGTGCCGGCTTCAATATTCTTGAGGGTCGAGGCGGCAACGATAATATTCTCGGGGGAAGCGATCGCGATCTGATTCGTGGCAATGATGGTAACGATACCCTCAACGGTTTAGATGGCAACGATAACTTAAGGGGCGATGCCGGTAACGATGTGCTGAACGGTGATGGTGGTAACGATACTCTCAATGGTGGTACGGGAGATGATAATTTATTTGGTGGTGCGGGTAATGACGTACTGCAAGTACCTCGGGGCAACAATCTGTTATTTGGTGAAGCCGGTAGCGATCGCCTAATTGGAGGAGAAGATATTGACGATCTCAATGGTGGTGCTGGGGATGATGATTTATTTGGTGGTAACGGGGATGATACTTTATCTGGAGAAATAGGAGCTGATACTCTCAATGGTGGTAACGGAGATGATACCTTAATCGGTGGTGCTGGGGATGATTTAATTCGCGGTTCGGGCGATAGCGACATCATTCATGGTAATGCCGGTGACGATATTTTGCTGGGTGGCACAGACAACGACACCATTCATGGTGATGCGGGGGATGATACTCTCCGTGGCGATGGTGGCGAGAACTTTTTACTCGGGGGGAACGGTAGCGATGTTTTCCATCTCACTCCAGAAGGTAACGATATTATTGCCGATTTTGAACTGGGTATAGACCGTCTCCAGCTAGCCGGAATTTCCGCCAGTGAGCTAGAAATCACGGGAGATTTTAACAGCATTCTTAGCTATCAAGGAACTCAAATTGCCATGGTGATGGAGGTCAACCCGGCAGAACTGACAGCCGATAATTTTATCGAACTTTAGCAACTGTGGCTGAGAAGCACGAGTCCGCTTTCTGAGTTATGGTTCTGGCAATTTTATTTGGCGATCGCTACCACAAACTATCAACAGCGATCGCTAAGCGAAGATAGTCTTTTTCAAGAAGAATTAAGATATCTACTCTTAATTTCCTCATCCCCTGTAACTTTTAGAATTATTTGGCGCAATACAAACTAACTGCTGTGAGTTTTTTTATTTCTGATGTTGTACTAAAGCAATAGCCTCGCGTCACAAAATTTGTAACTTTTGTCAAAAAATTGGAGATCGCGGTTCTATTCTGTTTCACTGATGTCAGCATCCGTTATGACCCCAGGGATATGACAGAAATCAGAGTTTACTATCAAAATGAATTTCTCTATCGCGCTATCTGTTCATTATGCAGCTAGAGTATTGGAACTACCATTTCTATCTCCAGTGTTACGACGAATATCCCGCCAAATTTGGGTAGCAGATTTGGCACCATCAGCAGCAGCTATTATTGCTTGATTCATCCCTACTTTTAAGTCTCCCAAGGCAAATATTTTGGAATGAGAAGTACGTCCCATCTTGTCTGTAACCAAATTACCGCCTTGATATTCTAAGTCAATATTTTGTAGATAGTCGGAGTGATAACGAGAACCCATAGAAATTAGTCCCGCCTCTAAATCAACTACCGAACCATCATCTAACTCCACACCACTCATTTGATGGTTTGCACCTAAAAATTGTTTAACAGGAGTCTGTATTAGAGAATAGCCATGTCGATCGAGTTTCCGACGCAGTTCGGAACTTGGTTCAAATAACCCCTGAGTGAACACCGTGATATTTTGAGTAAACCATCCTAAGCTAAAAGCTACTTGGGATGCATTGTCACTACTGGCAAATACACCAACTTTTTTGTCCTGCATTTCATAGCCGTCACAAAGTAGACATACGTGTAGGTTGTAACCTGCATAGTCAAAGACATTTTGCATCTTTTCTAAAGCTGGTAAATGATCGATGATGCCACTGGCAGCAATAATATATCTAGCTCGAAACTCTACATAGGTGCTATTTGCTCGACCTACCTTCACCCGTACTAAAAAAGTTTCTCCTTCATCAATAATTTCTTGTACATAAGCATTAAGTAAATCGCCACCAAGTTCCAAATAATGCTCTTTACCTTGTTTGAGTAAAGTTTTCCCAGGGGTATCTGGGGGTAAACCAAGATAGTTGTGTAATTCCTGCATCCAAACAGATCGCGCTTTACCTTTGTCAATAATTAAGCTAGAAAGAAGATAGCGTTGCAGATATATTCCTGCCGATAGTCCGCCTGCACCACCACCAACTACAATCACATCGTAGATCTGGTTTGTTTTCTCGAATAGGTTTTGTCTTGTAAGTTTCATGTTTTTACTCTCTTACATACAACATTTATTGTTCTGATAATCTGTCCTGCTTTGAAGCTTTATCTAAGTGCAGCAGGAACTTCTTTTGAACTTATTGAGTTGCTTGTCATTTACTGAGAACTATTTGAGTGGACAAAATCGCGAATATAATTAGCAATTAAGTCTAAATCTTCCTCCAAGGCAAAATGTCCTGTATCTAAGAGATGGAACTCAAGGTTATTGAGATCC
>JBCBIN010000434.1:0-3420 GCA_038524555.1 Cyanobacteria bacterium J06623_7
TTAGGGACAAGATTTGTTGCGGCATTTACCGTTACTTTAGTCGCTTTCTCTACCTATTTACTAGGGATGTCTTTGGGTACATTAATACCAGGATTGAATCCTTTTGCTTTGGGAGAATTTCGCCCAAATGCCTATATTTTTAGCTATTTATTATTTACTGTACCTAATTTATTTATTGTTAGTGCGATCGCTTTTATCTTAGCTTCTAAAACCCGCAGCCTGGTAATAACTTATGCCGGGGCAATTATCTTAGTCATGCTCTATCTGGCATCGTTAATGATGGTGGGTAGTGAAGTGATTAATTTCGCCGGTTATTCACTGTGGGCAATTCTCGATCCTTTTGGCTTTCATGCATTTGAAGAGACTACCTTTACCTGGACGGTAGAGCAGCATAATACATTGATGCCCGCTTTAAGTTCTACCTTAATCTGGAATCGTTTATTTTGGCTCGGTTTAAGTGTCATAGCGATCGCCTGGAGTTACGGTACTTATGAGATGAAGTTGGCAGAAAGTCGGAAAGGCAGACCTAAAGGATTAACTAAGGCATCAGGGCAAAAAGCAGAAGGAGGGGAATCCGTTACTCGTTACCTGTTACCTGTTAACCCAACCAATCAGCAAAATATTTCTCAACAGCACAATCCCATCAAGCAATGGTTGTATCGCAGTTGGTTTGAAACCCAAACGATTTTAACCGGCAAGGCATTTATCCTCTTGACTATTTTTGGTTTAGCCAGTCTGATTATGACGGCATTGGGTACACGCACGTACCACTATTCTTATCCCAGTACCGATTTATTGGTTCATGCAGCCAACATCTATTTAGAATATATTCTCTTTGCCATCATTATTGTCTATGCTGCGGAGTTAATTTGGCGCGATCGCAATTTACGACTACAAGATGTCATCGACGCGACACCAGTAGCCAACGGCGTGTTGATTTTTTCTAAGTTAACGGCATTATTTGTGGTAATTACGATTAACCTGCTATTGGCAATGGCGGTGATGGTAGCGTATCAAGCTGCCAAGGGTTACTACGATTTTGAGTTCCCGCTGTATTTTAAAATGCTGTTTGTTGAACATGCGCCCTATTTTTACTTCACCGCTGTACTCGCTATTTTTACTCAGGTAGTTACCCGTCAGAAATATGCAGGAATGGCAATTGCGATCGCTATTTCTCTGTCGAAAATTCCTCTTGATGCTTTGGGCTGGTATCACAATTTGTATCGCTTCGGGGAGACAAACGATATTGAATACTCGTTGATGAATGGCTATGGGCGACTGTTAACGGGGCATCTTTGGTATGTATTGTATTGGAGTTTGTTCTCTGGAATTTTGATGATGCTGGCTTATATCGTCTGGTTGCGGGGGACAGATACAGGAAATTTTGCTAAATCTTGGGGGAGAGGATGGCAGCTTGCTAGTGGTAAAGTCAAAGGGATTCTGGCTAGTTTGGTAGTGTTATTTGCGGGAGTGGGGACGTGGATTTTTTACAAAACTAATATCCTCAACGTCTATCAGCCGGCGGGGAAACAAGAAACCGCAGCGGAATTAGAAAGGCGGTTTAAGCAGTACGAAAATCTGCCGATGCCCGTAGTTACCGATACGAAAGTCAATGCCGAGCTATATCCCGATCAGGGTTACTTTACTGCTAACGGCGCATATCAGCTCAAAAACGATACCGACTCACCGATAGAAGAAATTCATCTGCTAACCTTTGTCAATTTAGAATTAGACGAAGTGAACTACCCTGGCGCAACCCTCAGAGAAGCCCATCCCGAATGGGGTTACTACATCTATGACTTAGCTACTCCTTTAATGCCAGGAGAGAGCCAAACTCTAGGGTTTAACACTAGCGTTGCCGCAACGAGGGGTTTTCGTAATCAGGTAGATAGCGATGATGTCTATATGATTTATCCCAATGATGTTGTGGGTAACGGCACGAATTTATATAGCCCATTTATTTTACCTTTCGTCGGCTATACCAAAATGGTCGAGCAGAAAAAATCTTGGCTACGCTACAAACTCGGTCTACCACCTTTAGAAGAGAGAGTGCTACCTCATGACGATCCTCAAGGTTTAAGCCAGGGCTTCTTACTAACCCATCTCGGCTGGAGTAATACTGAAATTACCATTGGTACGAGTAAAGAGCAAATTCCTGTCAGTACGGGTAAGCTAGTCAAGCGCTGGAGCGAAAATAACCGTAGTTACGCCCAATATAAATCTACTGCACCAGATAAAGGCAAGTTCACTATTTTTTCTGCCGATTACGCAGTACATACCAACAATAACTACCGCGTACCAATTGAAGTTTATTATTATCCTCAACATAACTATAACGTCGAGCTAATTGCCGAAGAAGCGGGGCAAGCTCTAACATTCTATGAGCAAACCTTCGGTGCATATCCCTTTGAGCAAATACGCATCGTCGAAACCTCTTATTACGACGAACAGCTATTTTACGAAGCTGGGACAATTGGCATCCCGGAATTTCTAGTCTGGAAAAATCAGGCGCAGGGACAGGGGAAAGAAAACGTAATTGATTGGGTAAGCTATCTACTCGCTCAATCCTGGTGGAGCGATCGCATTATGGCTGCGGATGTAGCAGGAGCAATGACGATTCAAGAAGCCCTAAGCAGCTATTCTAGTATGCTCTATCAAGACTCCCGTCGGACTCCAGAAGAACAGAGATTTGCGAAGAAGCAGCAGATGCAGTACTTTTTTAGAGGTTTGGGCAAAATAGATTTTAAAGAGCCAGCCCTAACCGATGTCTATAACGAGTTTCCCATCGCCCGAGACAAGGGAGGGATGATTTTAGAACAGGTAGAAGATATTATCGGTCAACCAGCTTTAATTGCTGCTATTCAAGAATTTTTAGCAGAAAATAGCTATCAGGCTCCACCCTACGCTACGATAATCGATTTAAAGACTAAAATATTGTCTAAAGCAAGTGAAAGCGATAAGCCTAACGACATGGCTTCGCTACGCCCTACAATCGAAGAGTTGTTTAACCGAGTCGTTACTTATCAAGTTGGTATAACCGATGCCCTATACAAATCACAGCCCAACGGCAAATATAGAGTAACTTTAGACTTAGCAGGACAAAAACTTTATACCACTGAACTAGGAAAACAAGATTTCGCCAATTTAGACTTACCCGTCACTATCACTCTCCAAGATACTACGGGAAAAGAAATCTATCGCCAAAAACACTCCTTACCCAAAAAAGAAACCACTTTACAACTAACTGTAGACAAGTTACCTGCTAGTGCGGCGATCGATCCAGACTACGTATTACCTTCCTCGTTTTTACACAACAACATCAAACAAATTCGTCTAGTTAAGTAATGAGTAATAAGTAACAACGATAATTGGGACATTTAATTGTTAACGAAACAATAAGGTGTAAAAACTTAAAGAAAT
>JBCBIN010000435.1:0-3418 GCA_038524555.1 Cyanobacteria bacterium J06623_7
CTGAAGCCTATTATCAATCAATTAATCGCTTTTAATTGAGCCAGAAGTCAATTTTATCTCGATCGCTTTTCAAGGTATCAATTCTATTTTGATGGAGATCGCTAGTCTGCTTGAGTTTATCTAATTTTTGTTGGGCGATCGCAATCGCTTTAGACGATTGTTCTCGTTCCTGTTGGGAAACTCGTTCGATTGCCTGAATCAAAGTTTGACTAGCCCGGGTAAGGGTAATTCTAATTAAAGCCTGATATTTCTGGTCTACCATTCGCTTTAGCTCTTTGGTCTGCTGTTTAAGTCGGGCTTTTTTGATATTTTGTCCCGTAATCAAGTTGATAATTTGAAAGATAATAATTAGAAATCCAAAGTATCTCCCTTCCCCAAACAGAATCCGTGTCAGCAGATAAATGGCGGCACCAACTCCGATCGAAACTGACAGACGAAACCAGCTACTTTGAAGATAACTGTAGTCAAAAATAATTCTACTGTTAAATTCTAGGGCAGGGCGATCGACCAAGAGGGCAAAATCGAAGGTAGGGGCGGTAGTCAATTTTAATGGGTCAAAGTCTTCCTCCTCTAGTAAAGGAATTAGATCCCTCAGGTCGGTATTAGTCCGAGTTAACAAAGCCTGTAAACCGCCTCGACCATAAACATGACAGGCATTCGACCATTCCCGTTCTATCATTGCTGCTGCCTTCTGTTGGCATAAATCCTTAACGAGATCGTACAAAAATGGCGCTTGGGGTAAGTCGGGTAAAACTAGATAGAGATAAGTGTGGGGTGGTTGTCGGATTGTTTTAGCCTGAGCCGAGACGAGAATTTGCTGCATCTCAAAAATGGCGCTGTGAACCAGATAGGGATTGAGAGAATCCAACTTAGACCGCTCGATCGCCTGTCGAATTTCCCTCATGGTCTGTTCCTTAAACTGATTTTTACGAGCAATATTTTGGCGTAATCGCTGTTGATAGAAAAATAATTGTTCCCCGGCTAAGTATTGATTTT
This sequence comes from Cyanobacteria bacterium J06623_7, assembly GCA_038524555.1. Taxonomy (GTDB): domain Bacteria; phylum Cyanobacteriota; class Cyanobacteriia; order Cyanobacteriales; family Xenococcaceae; genus Waterburya. The sequence continues at coordinate 997 of JBCBIN010000435.1, forward strand.
TAATTTGATTTATTTCTTGCCAGCTTTGGCTAATTTGCTGCTGAAAAAAATAATTTATTTCTTGCTTTGCCGCCTGTTCCAGTCGATTTATCCGGCTATTTGCCAGCTTTGGGATGAGATCGATGAGATATTGTTGATAATCTGACAGTTGCTGGGGATCGTCGCCACAGAAAAAATCATTTAGAGGAACCTGAAGGGAAGCGCCAAAAAAATCATTAGCGGCTAACCAGTCTTCAAAGCGATCGCCCGCAATAGATTTTCGCCGATGAACTAACAAACAAACGGGAATTTTAGTTGCGATCGTCAGTTCGACAAACCGCTGATGATACTGAGGAATGCCATGAGTCGAGTCATAGAGCAAGCAGATTCCATCACTATGACGCAAGATTGGCTGAATTTCCTTAATTGGTGCTGCTATCTCAAAATTATAGAGCGATCGCAACGTGGCGTTAGCTTCATTTTTCTCTTGTAATTTAGTAGCCAGAAAAACTGATGGCCCAACAATTTTAATAGTCGGTTTTTCTTCAGTAAGGTAACGCTCTTTTACTAAACCGAGAGCATCGATTAATTCGTTGTAGGCTGCTTCTTTTTCGCTTCTTTTAGTTAGAAACCCTGTGGTTCGTTCGAATAGATTGAGCAACCTCGCACCATCATCTATATTCACTAAATTTAGCCACCACTAACGGGAGGAATCAGAACCACTTCATCACCATCCTGCAAGACAGTATCAGCTTCGACAAACTGTAGATTAACTCCAAAGCGCGTTACCTCTTGCCATTGAGTCAGATTTGGCTTTTGTTCTAGTAGAGACTGTAGGACCGAACCTACGGTAGTTGCTGGGGGAAATTTAAGGTCTAGTTCGGGTTGACCAAAGGCTTCCTGATAGATAGCAAATAGCTTAACCTTAATCTGAATTTGGGGCGCTTTTTCCGTTGTCATTTAATTTCCTACTCTTCAACCTGATAGCCAAACTCCGCGAGTCGTAACCGTGACTGTCGCCATTTTGGTTCGACTTTAACAAACAATTCTAGATGAACCTTGCCGGCAATGAGCTTTTGAATTTGCTGGCGTGCTGCCGAGCCAATCGTTTTGAGCATGCTGCCCTTTTTACCGATGATAATGCCCTTTTGCGAACTACGTTCGATATTAATTGCGGCGTTGACCTTAGTTATCTTTGGTGCTTCCACAATTTTTTCGATGGTAATGGCGACCGAATGAGGAATTTCCTGACGGGTATGGAGGAGAATTTGTTCTCGAATCAACTCAGCCATGATAAAGCGTTCGGGCTGATCGGTAACCAGATCTGGAGGATAGTAATAGGGCCCTGTTTCCAGGCGATCGCATAAAGCCTGCTGTAAATCTGCGGTTCCCGTGCCCTTAGTGGCAGAAAACTTGACTGTAGACCAGTTAGTCTCGGCAATCAGATCGGCGTAGGTGTCGTCAATAAACTGATAGTTACTCGGCTGGAGGTCAACTTTATTTAGTCCCAGCACTACTGGAGTATCAATTCGCTTAAGGAGGTCAAAAATAAAGCGATCGCCCGTTCCCGCTTCGCTCGAACTATCCACTACAAATAAGACTAAATCGACCGACTTAATCGCCGTCTTGGCGTTCTGCACCAGTACTTTACCCAGTTCGTGGTGGGGCTTATGAATCCCGGGAGTATCGACAAAAATAATTTGCGCCTCGGGAGTTGTCAAAATGCCTCGCAAACGATTGCGGGTTGTCTGGGCTACGGGGGAAGTAATTGCAATCTTCTGTCCAATTAGGTGGTTCATGAGGGTCGATTTCCCCACATTTGGTCTACCGACGATCGCCACGAAACCAGACTTAAACTCCGGCGGTGCTAGGGGGATTGTAGTCTGAAGACTGTCGATATTGGTATTTGCTGCTGACAAATTTGTTTCTGAGTCCATTAAGTAAAGACGTGGTAGGTCACGTCTAGAAGGTAGAAGTAAACGATCTGAGAAGGTACAGTCTTTCTAATTAATTTCCATACCATTTTAAGTTGTTAGTTCGGGGAACTTGGGGATTAGGGAATAATAAATAGTACGCAAGTTTGTATGTTTTTTATTTGGAATGACTATAGATAAATTTTTTGTGCCTCATAATTGAGGTTGAAAAAGCTTATAGCCTATAGCTTATAGCTTATAACTACCATCTAGTAAATAAAAAACGCAGTTCACAACCTAAAACAGTGTCAGCAATCGAGAATGTCCATCACGTATTCTCCCTGATTAACCGATTGATTGGTAGAAATATCAAAAACGATCCCCGCTGTTTCGGCACAGACACTAACAGTTTCCGGTAGCTTACCCTCTTTATTAAAGCTAATTAATCGATAGATTTGTTCTCCTGGCTGGACTCGGGTGGCCAAGGGCAACCTTGACTCTATCATTCCTCCAGTAGGAGCGTAATAACT
>JBCBIN010000436.1:0-3408 GCA_038524555.1 Cyanobacteria bacterium J06623_7
ATCTGAATCTTAAGAAGTCATTTTATTAAGGATATTCTATCAATGGCTTAAACCACGATAAAACGTTTCACTTAAATCAATCAAAAGATAGAGAAAATGCTAACTTATCTCGACTCGAATGGGCTATTCTTTCTTACTAAATATTGCGACCTGGATGCCGGACGTAAGTAGCTCAAAACCTTACGCTGTATAGAATTTATTTCTTGGGCTCAGAAGATGTTTTCCCATAAAGCGATCGCTTGAAAGTGTTTATCTACCGTACCAACAAAATTCAATCACCACGAAAAATATAGGTTTGACATAGATGTGTCAGGTAGCCAGCATTGCGACTATCCATGTTGGTAATCGCAATCGAGAGCATAACCTTAGTAAGCATTTACAGTGCTCTTTACCTGAGTAGAAGCCGCTTTACTATTATCTCGCTGAGGCAGTTTTAGCCTAGATTATCTGCCAAACATATTTAGAAAAAACCATGGCAATACTAATACCCAGGCTCAATCCCACCAAAACTTGAAACGGAGTATGCCCGAGTAGCTCCTTTAGCCTTTCTTCGTTTAGATTGTGCTCTTCTTGGAACAGCTCATCAACTAACTGATTAAGTATTTTTGCTTGTTTTCCCGCTGCCTGACGTACACCGGCAGCATCATACATGACAATGATGGCAAACAAACAGGCGATCGCAAATTCCGCTCCCGACCAACCCATTGTTACACCGACGCTAGTAGCTAAAGCTCCAACCAGGGCAGAATGGGCGCTGGGCATACCCCCAGGAGAGAGCAGATAGGCAACGTTGAGCTTGCGGTTGCGAATTAAATCGATAACCAGCTTTAATCCCTGTGCTGAGATGCAGGCAATGAGTGCAACTATCAATATCTGGTTGTGTAAGATATCAGCGACTTCCTGCATGGTTGGTCTTTTCGTCCCAAGAATATTGTATGAATATTATCTAAAAATCAGGCTAGCGATCGCGCGTGACGATAAAATTGGCAACGGCTCTGAGCGGTTCGGCTTTAGGACCATAAACAGATAGCTGGGCGATCGCACTATCGACTAATTCCTGAGCCTTGAGTCGAGATTTATCTAATCCCCATAAACTAGGATAGGTAGCTTTTTGTGCCTGTAAATCTTTCCCCGCTGTTTTACCCAACTGTTCGTCGGTGGCGGTAATATCTAAAATATCATCAATTATCTGAAAAGCCAGACCAATATTTTGGGCATATTGGGATAGATTCTGAATGTCTTCCTCGTGAGCATTGGCGAGAATTGCACCAGATACCACTGATGTTTCTAGTAGAGCGCCGGTTTTGTGAGTGTGGATAAAGCTCAGGGTTTCAGCGGTAATATCTGGCTTACCCTCAGATTCTAAATCCAATACTTGTCCTCCAACTAAACCAGCCGCACCGACAGTACGCCCTAGCGCCGCCACGACTCGCAGCACATTCTCTGGGGCTACATTCTGGGTTTGGGTGGCCACAAATTCAAAGGCATAGGCTAACAGACCATCTCCAGCCAAAATTGCAATATCATCACCATATACTTTGTGGTTGGTTGGTTTTCCCCGACGAAAATCATCATTGTCCATCGCCGGTAAGTCGTCGTGAATCAACGACATCGTATGAATCATTTCTAAAGCACAAGCTGTAGGCATTGCCATCGCTTCAGTTCCGCCCATAAGGTCGCAGGTTGCCAAACAGAGGATCGGACGCAGTCGTTTGCCTCCCGCCAGCAAAGAATAGCGCATTGCCTCGTAAATTTTAGCCGGACGCGCAATGGCGATCGAAGCATCTAAAGCCCGTTCGACCACATCTTTCTGCTTTTTTAAATAATCTTCGAGGTCAAACGTGGCAGGGGTTAATGGCTCTGTCACTTGTTGATTCGCTTGTACCATTTAACAGGAATATATAGTGGTTTATTGATTGATTTATTATCTCTTGCTTGGGTATTTTAACCAAATCTTGGAATGTCCTCTCTCCCCCTGTTGAGTTTTGTTGAGTATCGAAATAACCAACCGCAAAAATTAACGGTAACTGAAATATTTACTCTTGCCGGAGGGAAAAATAGCAGTGTAGATTTATCACCCCGAGGACTATGGGTAAATGGCAATTTAAAGCTGAATCAAAGTCAAAAAAGCTCGACTCGTTTGACTACCAGTTGGAGATCGCTTTCTACGTTATCGGCTTCGTCTTAATGATTATTGGCGTAATTCTAGGGAAAGATACCGGGGGCAATGGGGCAGCAATTCTGATTTTGCTGGTGGCAGCAGTTTTAAGCGCAATGGGGATTAAGTATCGACGAGATCGCCAATGGCGCTGGCGAGGAGTTCAGGGGAAAGATTTATTTAAGGCAATTGGTATTACTGCTCTGTCTATCTTCATGCTTCCTGATATATTGGTCAATTTATTTCATGGATTCACCCGCAGCAATGGCGCTACGGAATTTGCCTGGCAATCGAGCGATCGCTTTAATCCCCTGGTAGTTTTAACCGAAGCTGTTAGGGTATTTCCTGAATTTGTTAGCAATCCGGAATATAGTATTTACCTAGTTTTCTTCTGTCTTGTTGCCGTCAGTATCATTTTCCAGGTTTTAGCTGCTTGGAAAGTTGTTTATCTATCTCAAGCAGAATTTTTACAAGACTGTTGCCATCCCCATCTCAAGCAAAATCAGTCTGTTTCTCATTTCCACAATCGGCGATCGCCCGACTCTTTTGGGGCTAAGTTTAGCGCCTTTTTCTCTTGTCGTCCGTTTATCGTCCGCAAACAGCCAAATTCCGTTACCGTTACCTTTAGTAAGGTTACCAGCTACGATTTAAAGGCTAACTTCGGCTTTATTTTATTTATGTCCCTGTTTTTTATTGGGGCCATATACGGCATAGCAACGTCAATCATCTGGATCCCTGAATATCTCAACGGTACCGCTAACTCAGCCGAACAAACTACTCTATTGTTGGTGAGCATGGTGCAAATTATCCCTTTGATTTTTGTAGCCTGGTTTATCTGGAATCCTTGGTTAAAAGCAATCTTTATCCGTACGGTGATCGAGTTTAATTCCGAACAAATAATCGTCTGGGAAAAGGCTTTTGGTTCGCAACGCCAAGTTTTATCTATTCCTCAAAAAGATCTGCTGACTCTAGAGGAAAAACGAGTAAATACCCAAGTGCCTCAAGTGAGAAACACTTCTCTACGTATTCGCTATCGGCGCCAAAATATTGAGCTAGCAGGGCACCTTTTACCTCAAGCGATGGATACCGTCCAAGATATATACGATCGCTATCGTCATAATAAGTTCAGTCAGTTTTACCACCAGACCCAAGAACTCTATCTGGAGTAGTTAAAGGGGAGCATCCCACTTTTGCAGTAAGTAAAAATGCTTAGAGTAAGATTAAGAGAATCAATTCCTATTAAATAAGCA
>JBCBIN010000437.1:0-3406 GCA_038524555.1 Cyanobacteria bacterium J06623_7
CTCGAAACTTATCATCAGGATCTTACTCTGAGAAATATGTTGTTTAAATGGAGATGGGGTCGGACATAAATATTGGCAGCGTATCTCATAAATCTGAGTCAGAGCTAGCCGTCAATTTTTGCTTGAGGCAGAATAAATAGAAGGGGAGCATCGATCGCAAACATCTTTCAGTCTAAAAAACTGCCACAATGGATCAAGCCGGAAATTTATCTCAACTTCTCCTTCACCTACCCTAAGTCGATCTATGAATTTACCTCCAGCTGTTTCATCTCAACCGATTATTCGTTTGGAAGCGGTAGAAAAAATATATGGTAGTGGCAACACGGCTGTTTCTGCTTTGGATGGAGTAGATTTAACTATCGACCGCGGGGAATACTGTTCGATTATGGGCGCTTCCGGTTCGGGGAAATCCACCGTCATGAACATTATTGGCTGTTTAGATCGTCCTACCTCCGGTAAATATTATCTAGACAATATCAGTGTGGCGGAACTAGCCGACCAGCAGCTAGCAGAAATTCGCAACCGCCAAATTGGCTTTGTTTTCCAACAGTTTCACTTGCTACCCCAAATTAGTGCCTTAGAAAACGTAATGTTGCCGATGGTATATGCCGGTCTTCCCCATAAAGAAAGACGCGATCGCGCATTTGAGGCTTTGGAGCGGGTAGGCTTGAGTAACAGAGTTAATAATCGTCCTAATCAGCTTTCGGGCGGACAACAGCAGCGGGTAGCGATCGCTCGAGCGATCGTCAATGAACCTTTACTATTACTAGCAGATGAGCCGACGGGAGCCTTAGATTCTCACACGACCAAAGAAGTTTTAGATATTTTTAGCACACTCCACGGGAGCGGGATTACCGTAGTCATGGTCACTCACGAGCCGGAAGTGGCGAAGTTAACTCAGAGAATTGTCTGGTTTAAAGATGGTCGAATTACTCACTCGCGACTAACTCCAGAAGAAATGTTGGCGGTGGCAATCGCTTTTTAAACTGGAGAAACAATAGCAAAACAGGGTATTTTTTTCAGTTTGAGTTTAATCTATTTTTGTAAAGATGATTTGATTTTGTATTGATGCAGGGCAATTTAAGATTAAGCAAAATGTAGTTTTGTATACTAGTATAATTACTAGCTAGACATAAGTTAGCGATTAGTTACGGGTATTCGACTTAACGATATTAGGGTTAAGCCACCAGGCTAAATGTATTTATCTGTACGCGGCGGCGTTCGGCAAACAATCATGAACTATTCCCAGCTAGAACCAGAACAGTCTCTCCACTACGATGCGAAAGCGATTTCCGCCTACTATCGTTGGCGACCCTGGCAGGTACTTTGGCGAGCCTTGGCTGTAGTCTGGCTATTTGGTAATTTTGCACTCCATCTTTACTGGGACAAAATAACTAATCGTGAAATCGTTAATCAGCCTAAAAGAGCGCGAGAGATCCGCAAAATTATTACTGCTCTGGGCCCAGCTTATATTAAGGTTGGTCAGGCACTATCTACCAGACCCGATTTGATTCGGAAAGATTTTCTTGATGAGCTAACAAAGTTACAGGATCGACTACCCGCATTTCCCAATCATATTGCCTTTCAAATTATTGAATCTGGTTTAGGGCGATCGATTGAAGAAGTCTATCGGGAATTTTCCCCCAATCCGATTGCGGCGGCTAGTTTGGGTCAGGTATATAAAGCCACTTTGCACACTGGAGAAACGGTTGCGGTTAAGGTACAGCGTCCTAACTTACGTCCCCGCTTGAGTCTCGACCTCTATTTAATGCGGCTTTTAGCAGGCTTGGTCGAACCCTGGCTACCCCTGAATTTAGGGCATGATTTGACCTTGATTGTGGATGAGTTTGGCCTAAAGCTGTTTGAAGAAATTGATTATCTCAAAGAAGCACAAAACGCTGAAATCTTTGCCGCCAATTTTGCCGGCGACCCCGAAGTCAAGGTTCCCCTAATTTACAACGAGTTTTGCAATCATTTTGTCCTCACTCTTGAATGGATTGACGGTATTAAGCTAACCGATACCGAGAAGTTAGAGGCGGCGGGATTAGATGCCGATAATCTGGTTAGAATTGGCGTGACTTCCGGTTTACGACAACTGCTGGAATATGGCTTTTTTCATGCCGATCCCCATCCAGGCAACTTATTTGCCACTTTAGACGGCAGAATGGCCTACATTGATTTTGGCATGATGGATCAGCTTTCCGAATCGATGAAAGAGACGATCGCCAGTGCGGTAGTGCAGCTAATTAATAAAGACTATGAAGGGTTAGCTCAGGATTTTGTCAACTTAGGCTTTTTGACTCCGGATACCGATATTCGCCCGATTGTTCCCGCTCTAGAAATAGTTTTGGGTAAAGCCGTGGGAGAAAGCGTAGGTGATTTCAACTTCAAGACGATCACCGATGAATTTTCCGAACTGATGTATGAATATCCGTTCCGGCTACCGGCAAAATTTGCCCTAATTATTCGCTCGCTAATTACCCAAGAAGGTCTAGCCCTGAGTCTCAACCCCAATTTTAAAATTGTTGAAGTTTCCTACCCTTATGTATCCCAGCGTTTACTTACAGGAGAGTCCCCTCAGCTAAGAAGACGTTTGCTGGATGTATTAATTAAAGACGGCAAATTCCAGTGGGAGAGATTAGAAAATATGATTGAGATCGCCAGTTCTGACGATAGCTTTGATATCTTACCTACCGCTCGTTTGGGTTTACAGTACATTCTCTCAGAAGAAGGTCAATACCTCCGTCAACAGCTACTGATTGCTTTAACCGAGGGCGATCGCCTGCATACAGATGAAGTACAGAGATTGTGGAGTCTGATTCAAGACGATATCAAGCCCCAGAAAATACTCGATTTTGCTTTTAACACTTTCCGTCAGATTTCTGCAGAGAGCGTTGCGGCAATTGTTCCGTCCGCTACCGCATCGAGATAGAGTAATAAAGCATCTACTCTCAAATTTAAACTTGTTTATATGAATTATTTACCCCAACCACCGTTTTTTGTTGCCGTTATTGGTGTGTTTATTGCTATTGCTTCTGGTGCGGCGTTTCAAAAACTTTTAGAGCAGAAATTACAGAAGTCTTATTTAGATACTAAGCAAGAATCTTCCTTTAACATCAATCGCCGTCGCGATCCGGCGATTGCCTTTACTTTTTTTGGAATTTGCCTGGGGGTTTGGATTTTTCTCGGTGGCGGTTTGCTAGTTCTTGGTTTTGGGATTATTCCTTCTTACGGAGTCTCCTTACTGCTAACTATTTTTACTAGCAGCTTAGTTTGGGGTCAGATTAACGATGTATTCAAACAGCTAAAAGAAGGTGGTTCAAAGGCTCTAGAACTAGACTAATATCTCTTAATTTGACTACTCTTACGACTGCATGGGCAGGCTAGGCGGTAAGGATTATTTTTT
>JBCBIN010000438.1:0-3377 GCA_038524555.1 Cyanobacteria bacterium J06623_7
TTTCTGGAGAAGAATTTTATACTTCCTACCTTGTGTATGCATATGTTTTTTTGAATGCATAAAATCATATCACTAATTATTTTCAATGAAGTATTGCTACTTTCAATCAGGTAAAAGTAATAGACAAGAACGAATAAAAGAATATCGAGCTAGTTAGATAACAGTATGTGATCGCCAGTTAAATCATTATTTTTCACCGGCTATGTTTTGAGTTCGAAGAAACAACCCCCGGAGCTACATAAATACTTTTCAAGCTAATTCATAAACTACTTTTGACTCTAGCTAGCTCAAACTGAGGCTTAAACACTTCTGAGGGCAACGATGGGATCGAGCTTGGCGGCAGCTCGGGCGGGAAAGACTCCAAAAGACAAACCGATCGCCCCGGAAATACTTACAGCGAGAACGATTGCTAAGGGTGAAATAGTTGGAGTTAAAGGCGAAACTGCACCGACGATAACAATACCCGTAATTCCCACTGCGGTGCCAATTGCTCCTCCAGCCGCCGCTAAGATTGTCGCTTCGATTAAAAACTGCCAGAGGATATCTCCCGACTTAGCACCAATTGCCTTCCGCAAGCCAATTTCCTTAGTTCTTTCCGTAACCGCCACTAGCATAATATTCATCACGCCGATTCCGCCCACTAAAAGGGAAATCCCCGCCGTTGCCGCTAGTAAGACAGTCAAGCCGCTGGTAATCGTGCCCACAATCTCTAAAACATCTTTCTGGGTACGCACGCTAAAATCATCTTCTCCCGTAATTTGGTGTCGCAGACGCAGAAGATTTTCAATCTGTAGTTTGGCAGCGCGGATACTCTGTTCATTTTGAGCCGCGATCGAAATAAAGCCTACTCCTGTTCCGTAGGGAGAAGTATCGCCGACAATCTGGCTCGCCATCGTGGTTAGGGGTAAATAGACCATTCGATCTTGATTATTACCTAAAAATGCCCCCTTAGCTTCTAAAACTCCAATTATCTCTAGATTAATATTCTTGACGCGAATTTTCCGACCTAGAGGATTCTCTTGGGGAAAAAACTTTTCGGCCAGTTCGGCACCGAGAACGACCACCCTTTGATTACGGCGAATATCTGTCTCATTGAGAAAACGTCCCGTAGCCACGGAAAAACTACGCACAGTTAAATATTCTGGCGTCGTGCCCACTACCTGTTCGTTGGCGTTGCGGTTGCGATAGGAAATTAACTGATTGGCGCTAATTTGTGGTGCGACTTCTTTAACGCTGGGAACTTGTTCGGCGATCGCGATCGCATCTTCCCAAACCAAGGTTTTTGGTCGGTTAAAAGTAGTACGTCGTTCTTCTTCCGAACCGGGAACGATAAAGATTACGTTTGGCCCTAAGGATTCAAACTGCTCAGCAGCGAGATTTTTAGCTCCCTGTCCTATTCCTACCATGGCAATTACCGAAGCATTGCCAATGACGATCCCCAGCATAGTTAAGCTACTACGCATTTTGTTAGCTACCAGGGTGGAAGTAGCCATTTTAAAGCTTTCTATAATGTTCACGTCGGTTTTATATTAGTTTAAATGTATCGATCGACTCAACAGTAACCAGTTAATCGGTAATTAGTAATTAGTAACCAGTAATCAATCGATGACCGTAGGTATTTGGATTTTGGGCGATCGCCTAACACAACGGCAGTTAAGCCTAGAAAATAAGCGAGATGAGCGAGATAAGACACCAGTAATTTTAATTGAGTCTCATAACTATGTTAGACAACGCCCCTATCATCAGCAAAAGCTAGTTTTAGTTTGGTCGGCAATGCGCCATTTTGCTCGGGAGCTACAGGAGGATGGTTGGCCGGTAACCTATGAAGTCGCACCAGATTTTATTACTCCTCTAACTAAATGGATTAAAGCCCAGCAGATCGAGGAATTACAGTTAACAACTCCCTGCGATCGCCCTTTCCAAACTCTGATTGAGAGCTTAGATCTGCCCTGCAAGGTGACCTTTGTTGCCGATAATCATTTTCTTTGGAGTGGTGCCGAATTTGTGACCTGGACAGAATCTCGCAAGCGCATCTTAATGGAAGATTTCTATCGTGCGGGGCGGAAACGATTTGAGATTTTAATGGACGAAAAGGGTAAACCCGTTGGCGGCAAGTGGAACTACGATAAGCAAAATCGTAAAACTCCGAAGAAAGACCTCAAAACCCCCGATCCCCTAACTTTTGAACCCGATAAAATTACCCAGGAGGTAATTGAGTTAGTCCGACAAAAAAATTTTTCTGATTATGGTCGCCTCGAGCCATTTAACTGGGGGGTAACGCGATCGCAAGCCCAAGAGGTACTGGCATACTTTGTCGAACACTGTTTGGGACAGTTTGGTACCTATCAAGATGCTATGGTCACGGGGGAATATACCATGTGGCACGGTCTGATTTCTCCCTATCTCAACTTGGGTTTACTCGAACCGATGGAAGTCATTCAGGCGATCGTCGATGCTTATAACGAAAGAGAACTACCCCTTAATAGCGTCGAAGGTTTTATTCGTCAGGTAATGGGTTGGCGAGAATACATGCACGGTATTTATTACTCTCAAAACGACGAATATTCTGAAAGTAATTGGTTCAAACATTATCGACCCCTGCCAGAATTTTACTGGGATGCCAGTAAGACCGAAATGAACTGCCTACACCAAACTTTAACTCAGGTGGAAGAAACAGCCTATGGTCATCATATTCAACGGCTGATGGTCTTAAACAACTTTGCGTTAATCGCCGGGGTCGATCCCCAGGAGCTAGAAAATTGGTTTCATAGTGCCTTTATCGATGCCTATGACTGGGTGATGCAAACTAACGTTCTGGGGATGGGACAGTTCGCCGATGGTGGTTTACTAGCCTCTAAACCCTATGCGGCTTCAGCTAACTACATCAATAAAATGAGTGATTACTGTGGCGACTGTAAATACAATAAGAGCGATCGCACCGGGGAGCAAGCCTGTCCTTTTAACTTTTTTTATTGGGACTTTCTCAATCGTCATCGCGATCGCTTAAAGTCTTTAGGTCGCATGAATCTCGTTCTCAGCCATATCAAACGTATTTCTGAGACAGAAATGGCAGAAATCACCTCTCTAGCAGAATCATGGTGGCAACAGCATTGAACCTGGACTCCCAACTGAATAGTACCTATGAACTTTTTTCAAAAAGTCAAGGAAAACTTATTAAATCTTATTTTAGGTGGTTGTTCTACCCAGTCATTTCCCCACCGTTTCCACAAGGTTTTTGGCGTTTTTCCACAAGCAGAACGCGTTTTTCCACAGGCAATGACGACAGAATCATATCTGGAGTAGCCGACGGTGGATTATCCACTTTTACTTTAAATTAATCTTCTTTAGTTTTATATTTTTTTGGGGTTTGGGGTTTG
>JBCBIN010000439.1:0-3376 GCA_038524555.1 Cyanobacteria bacterium J06623_7
TTTGTGCCTGTTGATAGATTTCTAGTGCCGATTTGCCCTCCGAGTTAACCGTCGCAGGAATATTTGATTCGCCTAATCCTGGGGGAAGCCGATCGAATAGAGTAGCCAGGGATTGTTCTAGGCTAGGAGTCATGACGATATCTTTGTCGTAGGCGACAATCACCCGAGTGAGTTCGGGTAGTTCTCCCTGTTCAGCACTGAGATAAAGAGGTTGGACATAAAGCAGGGAACCAGTCATGGGAATGACTAAAATATCGCCGCGAATTACTTTCGATCCCCGCTGACTCCAGAGGGTTATCTGTTCGGCTATTTCGGGGTTTTGGTCGATTCTGGCTTCGATTTGAAAGGGGCCATAAATCAGTTCCTGTTTGGGAAATTCATAGAGGCTTAGTTTACCGTAGTTCTCGCCATCGGAACGCGCCGCCATCCAGGCAATCATGTTGTCGCGATTGATTGGTGTAAAGGGCAAAATCAGTACGAATTCCGCCGCTGTTTCTCCCGGTAACTTCATGATTAAGTAGTCTGGTTCTACCTGAATTTGTTTTCCCTGATAGAGTTCGGTGGCAAAACGCCAGTCATCTTCCCGGTTATAGAATACCTGGGGATCTGTGACATGATAGCTGAGATACATTTTTGCCTGAATCTCAAATAAGTCTTGGGGATAGCGAAAGTGAGCCTTGATTTCTGCTGGAATAGCGGCAGTGCTTTTAAACAGTTGGGGAAAGCTTTTGCGGTAGGTAGCTAAGATTGGTTCTTCTTCGTCTACGGCATAAAACTGCATCGTCCCGTCTTTGGCATCTACAACTACTTTGACCGGATTACGCACGTAATTGATGTTTTTATCTTTAATTAGCTCGGTTTTTTGGGCATGGGCCACTGCTTCGGCATAGGGATAGCGATCGCTGGTAGTATAAGCATCGATAATCCACTTGAGTCTGCCGTTGACTACCACCATATAGGGGTCATTGTCGTATTTAAGAAACGGTGCCACATGGTTAACACGATCACTAATTTGGCGATAGTAGTGAATGCGAGAATCGGGGGTAAAGTAGCGGGAGATTAAAACTTTGAGGCTACCCTGTTCGTAGGCATAGGCCAATCTACGCCACCAATTATTGAGTGGTACTCCACCTAAGCCATCGTATTTAATAAAGGCATTTTCGTCGCCACGGGGATAGTCAAATTCGTAGGTATCCATTCCCGTATAGATATAATCTTTAGTTAGCTCGCCATAGTAAATTCCCGGTTCTTGAATGTTTAAATCTACTTGAGATACGGGGGGAATATTTTTTACTAAGAGGACTGGTAAACCATCTTCGGTAACCTCATTGACGGGGTTCATTACCAAGCCATAACCATGGGTGTATTTAAGCCGTTGGTTGACCCAGGTTTTAGCACTAGCCGGGACTTCTGAGTAGTCAAATTCTCTGGGAGAGAGCATCACCTGACGATAATCGCCATCAAAAGTATAGCGATCGACATCGACATCGTGGAAGCGGTAGTAAAAGCGAATTTCCTGTAGCTGTCTGTAGGTACTCAATAAGGGGCGATAGTCCCACAGACGAATGTTATCGATGGTTTCTTGATTTTCAGTCAGGATGTTGGGATTGGCATTGCTGTCATCGCGGAGTTGATAGTTTTGGCTATCCACCAGATCTAGGTTATAAGCCCGACGGGTAAACTCGATATTGTGCTCGATATAGGGGGTTTCTTTAGCCAGTTCGTTGGGTTCGACGACAAAACGCTGCTGTAGTTGGGGATAGGTACCGTTAACCAGCACGAGAATTACCGCGTATACCCCTAGACCATAAATTGGACGACGTAGGCTATTCGACCAGGTAGCCGCAATTAGCCAGATGCCCAGCAGCACCGAAGCCACTATCATGACCCAAAAGGCAAACAGGCGGGAATGAGTATCGGTATAGTCTGCACCCCATACCACTCCTCGGGGGGAGTAGAGCAGTTCGTAACGTTCGAGCCAAAAATCGACCGCAATATCTAGAGCGATCGCCGCTAGCAGCAGACTGAGATGAACCTTAATCGGCTTGGTAATTAGCTGTTGCCATTGTGATTCTAGAACTAGGCTTTTCCACTGCCAGTTAAAGCGCAGAATCCCTTTAAAGATATAAACCACAATTACCAAAACCAGGGTTGCTAGCAATAGGGTAAGCCACCAATTTTCTAGATTGTCGAGTAAGGGCAGACGAAATAAGTAAAATCCCAGGTCTTTTTGGTAAATGGGATCGACCCGCCCGAAGCTAGTAGTGTTGATAAATTGAGGAAAGAGTTCCCACGCGCCGGCGCTGATATTGGCCATCCCCAAAGCCAAACTAAAAATCACCAGGGAGATCGCATAATTGGCAATTTTAGATGTGTATGGTTCAAATTCGCTCGATTCAAGGAAGCGAAAACGGCGATCGCCAGTCAAACGGAGGGCAAGGATATAATTGAGACTCAAAAACAGACCGTAAATGACAAAAGTTCCGACCCCGATTATCCCCTGCCAAACTAGACGCTGCCAAAAAACTGAAGCAAAACCCACAGTTGTAAACCACCAAGATTCAGTCAGCAAATGCACTCCGGCGGAGATTAAGGTCATGCCAATGACAATTGCTGCCAGCAGCAGAATGATAATCTTTTGTATTTGTTCCATATAAATTAAGGCGATCGCTGTCGTGCGGGGGCTGATAGTCGGCATAGGCGAGCCGGTTTCGTTCACCAGACTTTTACACTAATTGGCTACTTTCTTAATATAAACTTAATCACTATTAAAGTAGTTCTCAGGTTAGCTATTTATAATTTATTTCTATTGCCGCAAACAGATTTTCTGAATCAATTGTTGGTAATTTACAGCAGTTTTGTAGGCGCTTTAAAAAGTAAAAAAGTCGATTGGATTTTAGTCACTTTAGCTCGTGCCAGACGGCAACAGAATTGTAAAAAAGATGATTATGAATGCGGTGTTTTTGGTTCTCGACTCCCTCGGTAACTAGCTTGGAGGGAACTAAGTTAGAGACCAACAGTTCTATTTAATTATCAATTATCTCTTAATTATCTTATATTTTATTTTTTTCAGTTTAGCTGTTAACTCAAGCGCATTAAACCCAGAAGTATCTGTCAGCGTAAACCAAAAGTTCGGGTCTTTAGACCTTCGAGTAGTCATCAAAAAAAGGATTAACTATGTTGGGCAACATCAGAACTAGAGAAACACCGGTGAATACCAGTTTTGAGCGCACAGAACAGAAAAGTGCGATCGAGGTGTCGATTATTATGCCTTGTCTAAACGAAGCAGAAACTCTAGAAACCTGCATTCGTAAGGCGCAGTGGTTTATTGCCGAAAACGACCTAGCGGGGGAAGTGATTATTGCTGACAATGGTA
>JBCBIN010000440.1:0-3366 GCA_038524555.1 Cyanobacteria bacterium J06623_7
TAAAGTTACTATCTTTCAATGTAGCTAATTAAGGACATGTATCTGCAGATAAAAGCAGCAGTCTTTAAAGTAACTTTACATAAGTTTAAATAAACTCGATTGATGCCCCAGTCTCCCTATTCTCCCCCCTGGTTTTTAAATAATGGTTTTGTGATGACGCTCTATGTTGCCATGCGATCGAGTCAAATCTGGCAAGAAACCCTCACCGAACCAGAACCTCACTATCAAAAAGTCGTATTTACCCAGGGAGAAGTCCCCCTAGCAGGTTGGATCGCCATACCGCCTAATCCTCGCGGCACAATTGTCGGTACCTATGGCATCACTGGCACTCTAGACAATCAGTGGTCTTTAAAAATTCTGGGACGTAAAGCCTATGCCCAAAACTATGCTGTTGTGCTGTTTGATTGGCGTGCCCATGGTGAATCAGCTAAATTATCTTCCGTGCTGAGTTCTGACGGTATTAATGAAGGCAAAGATTTCGTTAATATAGCCGCAGAGAGTAAAAGTCTGGGCTGTCCTGCCCCCTTCTGGTTTACAGGCTATTCTCTGGGAGGGCAGTTAGCTTTATGGGGTATCTACTACTCCCAATTTCTGCAACCAGATGGTTTATCAGCAAACGATATTGCGGGGGGAGCGTTAATCTGTCCGAACTTAGACTCTAATTTATCTCTGCCCTATCTAGAAAATCATCCTACGGGTAAATATATCGAACGGGCGATCGCCAAAGAACTACAAAAGCTGCTATGGCAAATCCACAAATACCATCCTCAAGATATTGACCCCGCTGCGATCAAACGAGCCGAGACAATTTGGGGCTTTGATAATGAACTGGTCATACCCCGCCTGGGCTTTAATTCCGTTGAGGATTATTATCACGCCAGCAGTCCCTTTAAATTTTTACCCAAGCTCGATAAGCCAACCCTGATCCTCTATGCCGAAGACGATCCCATGTTTGCACCAGAGATTATTCCCCGGCTCAAAACTGTATGTCGTCATAACGAATCATTAGATCTAATTGCCACTTCTGCTGGTGGGCACGTTGGTTATGTTAGCAGTTCAGCTTGTCAACAACAATCTGGAGATCGCGACTGCTGGTGGGCGTGGAATCGCATTTTAGACTGGTGGAATCATCATCAATAATCAATTTTTTGGGCGACCTCACACAAAAAAAGGGGATCGGCTATACTCTATTTTCACTATCTCCCCGGCCATTGTGTATTATTATTGCTAAATATAAAAACAGCTTTATAAAATACTCCAGCTTTATTTATTTTATTTTTTTATGCAGACTATTCTTAGTCCTCATAGTAGCTTTACTACCGGTAAAGACCGTGTTTTACATCAAAAATTGGCCAAACAGCAGCCGCTCAAAGTAGTGGCTTTAGGAGACAGTTTGACCTATGGTTACGGCGATCATGTTGGCGGTGGTTGGGTAGAAAGACTACGGCGAGAATGGATGTCTCCCCAGGGTGCGGGACACGTATTGTATAACTTGGGGGTTAGAGGAGATCGCGTCAATCAGGTCTCTCTAAGATTGGAACATGAATTCAACTGTCGGGGCGAACTACGCAACAGCGTACCCGACTTAATTTTACTTTCGGTGGGCTTAAACGATTCTGCACGCTTGGGCAAACCAACGGGTAAGCTATATACGGATTTAGAAGATTTCAAGCAGCACATTAGCTACTTGCTAGACGTGGCGCAAAGTCTTTGTCCCGTCATGTTTATCGGTATGACCCCGGTAAACGAGGCCAAAATGCCTTTTATGGATTGTCTTTACTACAATCATCTCGATCAGTATCGGTATAAAAAAGCGACGCTTCAGGCATGTCAGCAAAGAGACATTCCCTATTTAGATATCTTCGATCTCTGGCTATCGAGAGGTCGAGACTGGATTAACGATCGCCTGGGAGATGACGGCTTACATCCCAACGTTTTGGGCTATCAACATCTGTTCGACGATATTATGGACTGGAAACTAATTAACAGTAAACAGTAAACAGATTATGGCTTGATTTGGATTCCCGTAGTTGCTAGTTTGGTAACCCAGAATTTGAGCTGGGGATCGATAATTTGATTTCTTACCGCTTGTTGCGTTGCGATCGCTTTAGCTTCTGAATCACAGAGAGCAAAGACAGTCGGACCTGAACCAGACATCATCGTGCCTAAGACATCCTGGGCAGCAAAAGCTTCTTTTAACTCGGCTACTTGGGGACAGGCGGGCAAAACCACTTTTTCGAGGTCATTATCGAGCAATTTGCCAATTTCCACCTTATTTTGTTGGGAGATCGCGTTAACTAAGGCTCCCGAACTAACGTTAGTGGTACGAGACTTAATTCCTTCTGCGTCGGAGATATAGGTGTCGCTAAACTGCTGGCGGTAGGTCTTGTATGCCCAGGGAGTAGAAACGCTGATATTGTCATATTTAGCTAAAACCACCCAAATATCGCTCAAGGGCTGAAGGTCGTCCAGCTTTTCACCTCTTCCCGTTGCGATCGCCGTTCCCCCGGAAATACAGAAGGGAATGTCCGAACCCAAACGAGCGGCTAAATCCTGTAAATCGGGTTGAGTCAGGCCTAGTTTCCAGAGCAGATTAATCCCCGCCAGTACCGCCGCCGCATTACCCGATCCCCCTGCCAATCCTGCCGCTACGGGAATATTTTTGGTAATTCTAATGCTCACTCCGCCGTAGTTAGCATGCATTTCGGGAAAAACATCGCACATCAGCTTAGCCGCACGATACGCTAGGTTAGTCTCATCCTGGGGTACTTGGGGATGGTCACAGTAGATATAAATGTCTTGAGTATCGCTGGACTGGATATCGATCCTGTCTGCTAATTCGACGCTCTGCATAATCATCACTAGCTCGTGAAACCCGTCCGGGCGATCTCCAATTATTTC
This sequence comes from Cyanobacteria bacterium J06623_7, assembly GCA_038524555.1. Classification (GTDB taxonomy): domain Bacteria; phylum Cyanobacteriota; class Cyanobacteriia; order Cyanobacteriales; family Xenococcaceae; genus Waterburya. The sequence continues at coordinate 2,902 of JBCBIN010000440.1, forward strand.
GAGATAAAGATTAATTTTTGCAGGAGCGATTAAGGAATAAAGCAGCATATACTACGGACAATAAATCTACTTGACCTAATATATAGCGATTATGTCCCCGTCATACTAAATATTGCTCGAAAGCGATCGCTTTTATCTAGTTTGTATTCCCTTAGTTAACAATCGCCTTTTCTTCTTCCTGCGCCGATTCTACTACAGCCTTATTTTTGATATCTTTTTCCTCGGTCATCAGTTTGATAATTGAAGCTTTTTCTAACAAGCCTAGAACTTCACCCGTATGGTTAATTACCACAAGCTCACTGGGTTTAATAGTTTCAAATAGTTTTGCCGCTTCTAGCAGAGAAGTATCGGCGGGGATAGTATCTGCTTCGGGTACGGGTTGAACTAATTCTGTGAGGTAAACATCATTCCATTCTGAAGTCTGGATTTGTTTTAAATCTTCGGTACTAATAGAACCGAGTAGCT
>JBCBIN010000441.1:0-3366 GCA_038524555.1 Cyanobacteria bacterium J06623_7
AACTGGCATTTTAGTTCTCTGTTTATACTCTCCTCTACCTCTTTATTCTGTCCTAATCTTTGCTTCGATTGCTATATCTCTATACCTTGGGCTCTCACGTGCTCATAAGCTACTTGAATTGGTAAATCTGTTATCAAGCAAATATCTCCAGACCCAGGAGTAGGCGAGTCAGCTTTGGGTTCCAACTCTTGACCCACTTCGTGAAGATTGAATTTTTGCCAGCCGAATTTTAAAGCAACACGTCCTGCGCCGAAAACCTCTTTTTCCATACCCAAAATCCTAGTATAGAAATCGACCGTCTGGTCTATATTTTGTACCGTCAGCACTAAATGGTCTAGGCGACAAATCATGTTTGGAATACCTATAAAATACTAGACTCTATTTGCGAAGTACGATCGCCAGTCAGAACCTAATTACGTCACTTTTTGACACTTTTACTTATTTTATGCTAAGACTTATAGTAATAAATACCAAAAATATATTAGATTCTTATTATGAAAATAAACATAGCAAAAGAGGGGCTTAATGTAAATCCCCAAGACTATGCTTTATTAACGGATTTGTATCAGCTAACGATGACGGCGTGCTATGCGGGGGAGGGAATTGCCACCAAAAGAGCCAGCTTTGAACTATTTACCCGACGTTTACCAGATAACTTTGGTTATGCGATCGCCATGGGGTTAGCGCAAGTGCTGGAATACCTCGAACAGCTAAATTTTAGTCCAGAGCAAATTACCGCTCTACAAGATACGGGGATTTTTGATCGCGCACCAGTAGAGTTTTGGCAGTTACTATCGGGAGGCTTTACGGGGGATGTTTGGGCAGTACCAGAGGGTACGGCTATCTTTGCCAACGAGCCAATTTTAAGAATTGAGGCACCATTATGGCAGGCACAGTTGGTCGAAACATATTTACTCAATACAATTAATTATCAGACCCTAATCGCTACTAAGGCGGCGAGAATTAGAGATGCAGCAGGAGCAACGGCAAATATCTTAGAATTTGGCACGAGAAGAGCATTTAGTCCTCAAGGAGCAGTCTGGGCAGCTAGAGCAGCTTTAGCCGCTGGCTTTGACGGCACTTCTAACGTCTTAGCCGCATTAAAACTCGGAGAACAACCCAGAGGAACCATGGCTCATGCTTTAGTTATGGCAATAAATGCGATCGCCGGTAGTGAAGACAATGCCTTTGAAGCCTTTCAAACCTATTTTCCCGATGCACCGTTATTAATCGATACCTACGACACTATCGCTGCGGCGGATAGACTACAGCAACAGATCGCTGCGGGGCAAATGAGCGTAACGGGAGTCCGCATCGACTCGGGAGATTTAGTAAAATTATCTCAAGCAGTACGAGGGCGCTTACCCGAAATCGATATCTTTGCCAGTGGAGATCTAGACGAGTGGGAAATTAGGCGGCTCAAACAGCAGGGTGCGGCAATTGATGGTTATGGTATTGGTACCAAGCTGGTTACGGGAGTACCGATCAACGGCGTGTATAAACTAGTCGAAATTGATGGTATGCCAACCATGAAAGAATCTCTCGCTAAATTAACCTATCCTGGGTGTAAGCAAATTTTCCGCAGCACAATTGACGGTAAAGTAAAGGGCGATCGCCTGGGGTTGAAAGATGAAATGCCTCAAGACAATGAACAAAGTTTGTTACAGCTAGTCATGCGAGATGGCACGAGATGTATAGCAGATGCCTCCCTCGAACAGATACGCCAGCGGGTTGCTATGTCTGTAGCCAGTCTACCCAAAAACGTGCGTCAGGTAGATAATCCCGATCCCCTAACGGTAAAAATTTCTGATCGTTTATCCGCTTTACGCCAGTCAATCGCCAAACGAACCTTTGTAACCACTCATTAATGAACAAAATCGCTTTATTTGGTACGAGTGCCGATCCGCCGACGGTAGGACATCAGACTATCTTATATTGGCTCGCTCAACACTACGATCGCGTTGTAGTTTGGGCATCAGACAACCCGTTTAAACAACATCAGACACCGCTAACATATCGTAGTGAAATGCTAGAGTTAGCGATTGCCGAGCTTAACCTCAATCGCATCAAGCTATATCCAGAATTAAGCGATCGCTTTACCTTAATTACCGTCAATCGAGCGAGAGAAAGATGGGGAAAAGAAATTGATTTTAGCCTGGTAGTGGGTTCGGATATTCTGCCACAAATGCCTAACTGGTATCGCATAGAAGAACTATTAGCCCAAGTCAAAGTTTTGATTATTCCCCGTATAGGATATGGAATCGAACCAGCAGAATTAATGTCGTTGAGTAACTTAGGGGGCGAATATGCGATCGCTAGCTTAAATGCACCGAAAGTATCCTCAAGTACCTACCGTTTACAAAAAGACCAAAGCCTGGTTATTCCTTCTGTTAGAGACTATATTTATCGGCAGAATTTGTATGGTGTTGTTAGTGAGGTAAGAGGTAAGAGGTAAGAGGTAAGAGGGAATTGTTATTTGATAGAAGTATGGAAGTTAATTCTAAGATTAAAGTTGATAAGCATAATAAATTTGTGAACCTAGCGGATTTTAAAGTAGGGGTTGATAACGTTATCTTTTCGGTAGACACTGCCTATAATCGGGTGCTGGTTTTACTACGCAAAAGAAATGATGAACCGTTTAAAAATCACTGGAGCTTACCAGGAACTTTAGTACGCCAGGGAGAATCTTTAAGCGATGCCGCATATCGTACTCTAGCGGAAAAAATTCAGGTGGATAATCTGTATTTAGAACAGCTATATTCCTTTGGCAATCCCGGACGAGATCCACGAGAAAATCCAGATAGTTTTGGGGTTAGATATCTTTCTGTTAGTTATTTTGCTCTCGTACGCTATGAAGCAGCAAAAATAATTGATCGAGATAACTATGATATCTCTTGGTATAAAGTTGACGAGATTCCGAGTTTAGCTTTTGACCACGATGAAATACTCAATTACGGTTGGAATCGGCTTAAAAATAAGCTGCAATACAGCCCAATCGCTTTTGAAGTGCTGCCTCCAGAATTTACGCTTAATGAAGTATATCAACTTTACTGCACCATTTTAGGCGAAAATTTCTCCGACTATTCCAACTTTAGATCGCGCTTATTAAAGCTAGGTTTTTTATTAGATACAGGGACAAAAGTATCCCGTGGTGCTGGTCGTCCTGCTAGTCTATACAAGTTTGACTCAGAAGCATTTGCGCCTCTCAAAGATAAGCCTTTATTATTTATTTAAAAATCTCAGATGCTATAGGTATTTTGTTTTAGCAATAAAAAAATGAGTATAGCTTTATTGATTATTGAGCTTTTTGTTCTTAGGTTAAAATCTCTTGGTTAGCTTTTGATTTTGACTCTATACATATTCGAT
>JBCBIN010000442.1:0-3344 GCA_038524555.1 Cyanobacteria bacterium J06623_7
GAGGCTCCGCTGTGCTTATTTGAACAAAGAAATTAACCCGAGCATTTATGCTTAATTAAAAAGTGGGATGCTCCCGTGAGCATCGAGCTTCCCGTTCGATTTAGGGTTACTCGATATGATTAGAGCCCCCTCGCCAGACTAACTTTATGACCGGACATACTTACTTACTAAACTAGGTAGTTTTGAGAAACAAAGTCATGGGGTTCGACCCGAGAAATAGGTGCGGGGGCGGCCATATCTGAGGGTAAAAATATCCGAATGCTGACAGCAAATAAAGCCAGGAAAAAGATTAATAGCACTATGAAAGGAGCAACATACTGTCGAAAAAAGCTCATAAAATAAAACGTCAAACCAGAATATTATGTTGTACCGGAGTCTGGGCAATTTAACCCATAAGTCCCAAACCCGATCTTAACGCGAATTTTGCCCTCTTTAGCACTATTTTTAGAGCTTGAGGCGGGCATCGACCCCATAAACATTCTTGTTTTCTCGAGGTCATAAATATCGGCGCTAAATATAAGCATTATTCTCTCTATATGCTAACGTTAGCAATAATTAGAGTCAGTCCAATCTACATACCAATGTTCGCTACAATTTAGAAATCTTGCGTCCCGATAGCTCATGTCAGACTCAGACTTTACTATTCCTATTTCCCAGTCCGAAAACCCTGCCGATCAACATTACACTGAGTATGGCTACAAGACTCTCAAGCCAGGAGAGTTATTAAACGGGAGGTTCTATATTATTAAGGAGTTGGGTAATGGCGGCTTTGCCACTACTTATCTCGCATCGGATAAACAGTCTGCTAAAGAATTTCGCTGTGCCGTCAAGCAGCTACAACCCAGATTTAATAGTCCTGCCGTTTGGGCTAGTGCTAAAGAGCGTCTGGCAACCGAAGCGATGGTGTTGCAATGGTTGGGTAAGCAGCCTCAGATTCCGGAATTTATCGGTCATTTTGAAGAGAACAAGCAGTTTTACTTAGTACTTGAATTTATTGAAGGGGAAGAATTCGAGCCCGAAATTCATCGTCAGTTGCTCGGTGAAACCCAGGCAATTGAGTTCTTGGTCGATATTTTGGGCATTCTGCGTTCTGTACACCAACAGGGGATTATTCATCGAGACATCAAGCCCTCTAATCTAATTCGGCGGCGACAAGACGGCAAGATGATTTTGATTGACTTTGGGGCGGTCAAAGAAATTGGCACGATCGCCTTTGATAACAGCAAACAGGAAGTCCAGACGCAAATTATTGGAACGCCGGGATATATGCCCCCCGAACAAAACAACGGTAAGCCGATTTACGGTAGCGATATTTATGCCTTAGGCAAAACTGTAATTTTTGGCATGACGGGCAAGTCACCGACGGAATGGGAAATGACTGAAGCCGATGTTAGCGCTTCCTGGAATAAAACTATTGCCGTGAGCGAAGCCTTTCTTAAAATTGTCAATCGCATGACGGCAGAAAGCGTCTCTCAGCGTTACCACAATGTCAATGAAGTACTGCGGGATTTAGCACCGTTGCAAACGATCGGGAAGAGCATTGGTGGCAAATATCAAATGGTCAAATATTTGGGAGAGTCCAATAATACCCGTGCTTATGTAGCTCAAGGTCTGCAAGCTCCTGGCGATCGCTTTTATTTAGAAATTATCAAAGTTCCTCATGCCCAGACATCATCACTATCCACTATCACCCAAGAGATTATGGTGGGTTTTAATGACCTATCGGTAGTCGATAAAGAGCTGCAAATTCCCGACATAGTTGAATATTTCGTCGATGAATCTCAGATTTTTATCGTCCAAGAATATATTGAGGGCAAAAATCTCGCTCAAACCGTAGAAGATCGCTTTATTCTGTCTGAAACCGAGGTAATTGATATTCTCCTCAGTACCGCTCGCGCCCTTAGTCCCTTTCATCGACAACAAATTCTTCACGGCAACATTAAACCCTCTAGCCTCATTGGAGGTAGCGACGGTCGAGAAATTACCCTAGTTGATTTTAATTTGATCAACGAAGCGATTGACTCTCTACCCGATAGTAAAGGGGGATATATTCCTCCGGAACAAATTGCGGGACGGCCAACCTGCGCCAGCGATATTTATGCTCTGGGCATGACGGCAATTCATATCTTGACGGGAACTGCACCCCAAGACCTGGAAAAAAACCCTCGCACGGGAGAAATTTTGTGGCACCGTAAGGCGAGAATCAGTCCGGGGTTGGCAAAAATTCTCGATAAAATGATTTGTCTGGATAAGAGTCAGCGGTATCAATCTCTCAATCGCGTCGTCAAAGACCTGAAAAAAATCAAGCATAAGTCTAGATTTAGAGGCAGCTACAAGTATTTACTCATCGCTCCAGTTTTATTGTTAGGCATTGCTATTGGTATGGCTCAGTGGGCTCAACGAGCCGCAATTCTGGAGTTTTATAACGGCGATCTCAAGCTCGGTGACAAGCAATATCGACAGGCGATCGGCTATTATGACAACGGTTTAAAAAAGCTCCCCAAAAGCAAAGGGCAGGTCAGAAACTTCGAGCAGGTATGGCTCAAAAAAGCTAAAGCCCAACGACAATTAAAGAATTATCAGGGGGCACTAGAAACCTGTAGCACGGCGCTCAAATACTACCAAAGCCCACAACTCTGGAACTGTAAGGCTCTAACTCTCTATAGCCTCAAAAGATACGAGGCGGCGATCGCTGCTTACGATGAATCAATTAAAATTGCTCCCGACAATATCTGGCTCTGGAACAATCGTGGTGAAGCCTATACTCGCCTCCAGCAGTACGACAATGCCATTATCGATTTTCAAAAGGCGATCAAACTCGACCCCAACCGTAGCTTTGTACCCTGGAACAATCTGGGTAAGGTCTACTATCAACAGCAAGAATATGCCCAGGCGATCGCTGCCTATAATGAAGCTCTAGCAATTAGACCCGAATATCTCCCGGCATTAATTGGCTTGGGTAATGCCCAAAAATCTAGCAGACAGTATGATAATGCGGCTAACTCTTATAATCGAGCCTTAGAAATTAACCCCGACTACTATGAAGCTTGGTTCGGCAAGGGTTCGGTCGCCGAATATTTACGACAATATCGCACGGCGCGGGGCTACTATCAAAAAGCAGTAGAGTTAAAGCCAGATTGGGAAGCAGCCGCCAGATCTCTCGCACGAGTCGAGTCGAGACTGGGAATTTAAGTTTAGTTACTTAAATAATGCAAAACATAAATTAACAGTAATAGTGAATGAAACAGATTCTAGTTCAGATTAAGCCCTATCTACGCTGGTTTATTCTGGGGGGAGTGCTATTTTTTCTCGTTCAGACTATTAAAGATCGTTTTGCCGAGGTA